>JAFVSV010000094.1 GCA_017503575.1 Alistipes sp.
CTCTATATCTCTCAAACTGATATCTATAATAATAATCCTCATTATTATTATTCATACTGATATTATATATATTGTTATTGATATATATATTAGTTGGTGGTTGGTTGGTCAAAACTATAGGGAAAATAACCAAACAACCACTAACCATATATCATTAGGCGATTCTCTTTAGAGCCGCAATGACTGACGCGTGCGAACACTGTTTCAGGCGGAGCTGAAGCTCCTTTATCGGGCGGGCTGTCGCCCTTAATCGGACGGGAGCAAAGCTCCCTTAGTCGGGCGGAGCTGAAGCTCCTTAAATTTTAATCAAGCGAAGCGCCCGATGAAGCAGGCATCGCCTGCGCCCGAAAAAGCGCAGCGCCCGACCAAGCGAAGCGCCCTCCCAAGCAGGCTCTGCCTGCGCCCAGTGCTAATTGCTAATTAAAGGGCATCCGTCCCTTTCCCTCACTAATCATCCGAGCCGAGGACACGGCTATGAGGCGCAAAGAGCACCGCGGCAAAGGCTATAACAATGGTTATTAGCGCATTTGTCAAGAAGGCGAAGGTGGGCGCGTTATCGTCGAACAGCACCCCGAAGGCATCTATAATAAATGGCGCGAGGAGTATCGCGAGGTAGTTTATAGCCATTACTATGGCAAGCGCCCATGTGGCGAGGTGGGGCGGTGCATTCGTCGCCGCCTTATCATATATTATAGGTTGCATAACACCATAGCCTGCACCCGCAAGCAACGCCCCTACGCAGAGTGACACCGCAGATGGATTGGGTAGTGCCATGACGGCAAGGCCTGCGCCCATAGTCATGAGTGACCACATATTCACCCAGCGGCCGAGCTTGCGTATAATGACATTAAGCACGAAGCCTGGCGCCATGATGGCAAGGAAGAATATCGAGATTACCGTACCCGACAGCTCCTTATCAAGATGAGCGGCCGTGACGATATACGATGTGTTATAGGTCACGACCAACGAGCAGTAGGTGATGGCGAAGTAGAAGAGCATAAGCCCCATGATAACACCGCGGTTAAGCGTCGTCTGGCGATGTTGCGCACCTCCATCAGGCTCGGGCGTAGGTGGCGTACGGCGTAGTGCAGGGATGAGCATAAGCGTCACCGCAGGGAGCAGGTATACGGCAAATGCCAAGTGCCAGTTCGCATCGGCGAGGTAGCCTACGGCGAGCGTCGCCAAGACAAGCGTTAGGTTATTCACCGCCGAGCTTATGCCGAGCATCTTGACACGGCTATCACCCGTAAAGTAGTCGACAATGATACCCGTAGAGAGGGGTATAATGATGCCTGCGCCAACGCCAATTAGCGAACTTGCGACAATCAGCTCGACGAGCGTACGAGAGAGGATGCACCACACACCGCTAATAAGAAATATGGAGGTGCCGATGACAAGTAGGCGCATCTTGCTCATGCGCACCGACCAGCGGCCAGCAAGCAACATAAAGGGTATTATCATCAACGATGGCAACGACTCGAGCATCTCAACCTCGAGCCTATGGGCATCGGGAAAGAGCGCATCGAGGTCGCTGAGTATTGGCGAGACAGCGAGTCCCGGGAGCGAGACAATCGCCGAGATGGACATTATTGCAACGACGGCAATCAAGGGTACCCTACCCTTACCAGTAGATATATTCATAGCACAAGAGTTTACTGCCCACAAGAGCAACTCTCGTGCCTACACCACCCTATTTACTCATTATGCGCTTAACCTCGTCGATGCCGTCAATCTTGGCGATGCTCTCCATGGCTGTCTGCAACTCGAGGAGCGAGTGCACCGAGAAGTCGATGGTACAGATGGCTATGCGGTCGATATTCTCTGTTACGAGCGAGTTCATCGAGAGGTGCAGCTTATCGGTGATGCAATCTATAAGGTCGCTCATAAGGTGATAGCGGTCGATACCCGTGATGCGGATGCGCACGGGATACAAGAAAGCTGGATTCTCCTCGAAGTTGACCGAGATGATAGAGTCACCATGCTGTGAGGCGAGACGGATAGCCGTTGGACAATCGCGCTTATGGAGCGTAATCTCGCCATCATGACCCTTGAAGCCCACAACCTCGTCACCAGGTAGCGGGTGACAGAGCTCACAACGCTCGTACTCCAAGCGTGGCAGGTTAGCGAAGTAGCCACGCAGATAGCGTTTAGCGCGATATGTAGAGACATGCTCCATCCACTCCTGCTCGGGAACAGCATCCTCAGCAGTGCCTATCTCCACACAGTCACCACGGCGCAGTACTGTTCGTAGCGACGACAGCTTACCATTAATACGCGCATAGACAGCCTTCTCGCCCACCTTACTATGTATCTCAAAGGCGAAGTCAATAGCCGTAGCTCCTTTAGGGAGTATCACGCCACGACCTTTAGGCGTAAAGACCATGATATCATCATTATAGAACGACGACGTCACGCCATCCATAAACTCCATATCGCGGCTATTATCGGCAACATCCTGCAGTACGGACTTGAACTTCTCGAGCCACGCTTTTACGTTGTCGTCGGTGAACTCCGCAGCACAGCCAAGGCGCGAGTTACGCACCATACGCTCCGACGATATGTGTATCTCCTCCCATATACCCTGCTCGCTGAGTAACTTGACATGGAAGCTCTGGTAGCCATTCTCCTTGGGAGCGTCGATATAGTTGGCAACACTGCCTGGCTTCTCCTTGAAGTGGTCCGTAAGCACAGAGTATATGTTAAGGCTCATCGCCTTCTCGAACTTTATGTCGTCGTTGACGTAGATGATACGCACATAGTGCTTACCGTCGATATGCTTTAGGTCACTACCCTTCGCCTGCATCTTGCGCCATACGCTATATGGCATACGGTAGCGCACCTCGGTACGAGCCTCGATGCCCGCCCTTGCAAGTATCTCCGATATGCGCGTAACAAAACGACTTATGCGTGCCCTATCGGCCTCACGCTCCTCGCTTAAGAGTCGCTCCATCACGGCGTACTCTCGCGGACAGCGATAGCGGAACGATAGGTTTTCGAGCTCGGTCTTAATATGGTACAAGCCCAAACGGTTGGCGAGTGGAGCATAGAAGTAGTCGGTCTCACCCGCAATCTTCATCTGCTTATCGGCACGCATGCTATCGAGCGTACGCATATTGTGCAGGCGGTCGGCGAGCTTGATGAGCAGGGCACGGATATCGTAGTGCACCGACTCGAGTATCTGGCGATAGTTATCCACCTGCTTCGAGTGTTGGTAGCTATCCTTCTTACGCTTGGTGACCGTATCGACGAGGAAGGCTACATCGTCACCAAAACGCTCGCGTATATCCTCGACCGTATATGGTGTATCCTCAACGACATCGTGTAGGAATGCCGAGATTATTGGGTTATCGCCCAACTCCAACTCCTTGGCTACGATTGTAGCAACGGCTATGGGGTGGATGATATAGGGCTCGCCACTCTTGCGACGCTGGCTGCTATGTGCCTCAAAGGCGAGGTCATAGGCTCTACGCATTCGCGCCACCTCATCGGCTGTGGCATGTTGCGATATGTAGTCGAATAGAGACTGTACGCTACTATCAATCTGACGGGTGTAGATCTCGTTCATTCTCACTATTTTTGGGTAGACATATTGCAAAAGTACAAAAAAAAGCGTGTCGTTGTTCCATTTAGCATTGAAAATTTGCCATAGTTCTGATTTTTATTTCTATCTTTGCCCACGGTTAATAGAATAATTTATACGATAATGAGAATATCTTTACGCTTACTCTTCGCATTTGTAGCCATCGCCATGTTTGTGGCATGCAACAACGACATCCCAATGGAGAATACACCCACACCAGATGACAAGGTCGAAGGCGTGATACACTTCGCAGATGAGCGAGCCTCACAGAGAGCCATAAGTGTAAATATCACAAGCGATGACCCAGATATGGAGTACATCGTACTACTCGCACAGAAGAAACACTTTATACTCAACGAGATAGACTCAAAGAAGAAGTTGGTGGACGATGACTACTTCTATATTCTAAAACTCGCCGAGCAATACAACATGAGCATATCGGACTTCCTAACCAAGATGGGATGGCTCGTCAAAGGCGACAAGATGGGTTATAGCGCTACGGGACTATATCCCGACACCGAGTATGTGGTCTACTGCTATGGCGTAGAAATTACGGACGAGGGTTTCGAGGCTACCACGGATGTATGCTACGATATTATCAAGACCTCGGGTCCTATAACAAAGGAGGTTGAGTTCGATATAACATGTACAGTCGAGGGCAACATTGTCGATATAGATATTGACCCTAATGACTACGAGGGCTACTACTATTACTACCTTATACCCGACACAAGGCGCGAGTATGTTGCAGAGGGCGAAGAGATGGATCGCACTCACATCGAGATGTTGAGCAACATCACCTTTGACAAATTTTCTGCCAGCGGTACGCCCGTCGAACTATGCTTTAAGGGTGAGACGTTTCATGAGGAGCGCGTAGAGCCAAACTCCAACTTTATGGTAGTGGCATTTGCCGTGAGCGACGAGACCACCCCACTGCTATGCTCTACACCTGCGGTTGAGTACTTCACATCGGGTGACTTTAGCAAGACATCACTAAAGCTCGATATCGAGGTTACGGGCATTACCCCTTACGAAGCACACCTAAATGTAAGACCCTCAAACAATAACGAGACCTACACATGCATCTTCATTTCAGCATCACAAGTACCTCTTGTAGATAGCGACTATCAGCTAATGAAGGCTTTGGCGGGAGGCTTCCAGCCATCGGAGTTTACAGGTCCAATCAAGAACGAGTATCTTGGCCCACTGATGCCCAATACGGAGTACGTTGTATTTGCATTCGGCATTGATGGCAACATGCCTACGACCGACCTCTATCAGGTGCGCTTCACATCCGAGGATGCCGTTGAGGGCACTACACAGATTACCGACATCAAGCTCATCAAGCTCTTCGACAAACAAGCGATTATCGACCTCGACCCAAGCTACCGCGCAAAGCTCGGCGACTGCGAGTGTGTGGCTATCGTCGAGGCTACGACAAATGAGCCTTGCGACAAGCTATACTTCTGGTGGTACGAGGAGTGGATGAAGGTTGGGTATAGCGAAGAGGCATTCTTGGAGGACTTGTTGATGTACCCATACGCCAACAACCCCGAAATCATGGATATGTATTATAGCATGGACAGCGACGACCTCTTCTTCTTCGGAGGTATTGCCGAAGATGCGAATGGTAACCTCGGCGATATATACTATGGCGACAGCTTCCTACTGAGCGAGGATATGGTAAGCCCCGCCGAGGAGTTCTTCCAGTATGTCGAGACGGATAATGGTGAGGCCACCACGATGGCACTATTGCGCAGACAACGACCCTAAGGCATGACAAAACAACACCCTCGGAGGACAATCGCTCCGAGGGTGTTTCATTTTGGTAGCACATAGTGTGCCGTCTATTAATCCTGCTCCTCATCCGTAGCCAACTCCTCGCTACGGCTCTTCATATTGATGACAGGTTTCACGAAATATAGCACATCGACCGTATCCTTGATGGCAGCAAGAATCTCCATTGGGTCCTTATATGCCATAGGGCTCTCGTCGATAGTATCGTTCTGCACCGAGGTAGAGTAGACACCCTCCATAGATGAGCGATACTCATCAAGGTCGATAAGCTCCTTTGCCATGGAGCGCGACATCAAGCGACCAGCGCCATGTGGGGCAGAGCAGTTCCACTCATCGTTAGACTTGCCTGTGCATATAATCAAGCCATCACGCATGTTGAATGGAATAACGAGCTTCTCACCAGCGATAGATGCCACAGCACCCTTACGCATCATACGACGTGCAAAGTCTATGTAGTTGTGCGTTGTGATAATACGCTCCTCGACATCTAAACCGCCCTCAATAGCCAAGAAGACCTCATTAATCAACCTATGGATAATGATGTGGTTAAACTCGGCATAGGCCTGTGCAATGACCATATCTGTAATATAGCCCCTCATCTGCTCCGCAGCAAGATAGCCCACTGCAGGGTGGTTTAGTGTTGGGTTATGTGCTATGGTATGCCAATACTTCCACACCTTCTGTCCGAAGTTACGGCTGCCACAGTGTACCGTGATGGCGTAGTTACCCTCGGGGGTGATGCCAATCTCTACAAAGTGGTTGCCACTACCAACGCTACCCACCTGACGGAAGAACGTAGCAGCATTCATCTCGACGCGGTTGAGCAGCTTCTCGACACCACGCTCACCAACATCAATAGCATCGACATACTCCTGCCACTGCTGACGCGCCTGCTGAAGGCGATACTTAAGATGAGCGTATAGCTCCTCATTCTTGAAGCGCGTGCGCTCCTGCTGCGTCATGCCAAACTTAACCTGCTCACGGATGCGAGCCTCAATCTCTGCATAGTTCGCAGGATTAACAGGCGTGCGGGTAATCGTCGTACTCACCGTACAGCCTATATCACCACCGATGTGGTCGGGGTTAACGGCATCGCGGAATGGTGCTGTGAAGCCAACAACAATATCCTTACCAGCATGCACATCTGGCATAATTCGTATCTTGCTACCATCAAACATAGGATGGTCCACA
Organism: Alistipes sp.; assembly: GCA_017503575.1. GTDB lineage: Bacteria > Bacteroidota > Bacteroidia > Bacteroidales > Rikenellaceae > Alistipes. Next base: position 6,569 of record JAFVSV010000094.1, read on the forward strand.
AAGCCATAGATGATGCTACGAGCATCCTGCTCCAAAGTATCTGAATATACAACGCAATCCTTACAATAGCGTCCTTTAATCTGTTCCATAATAAATTACAGTGTTTTTAGTTTAATCTTTCTTATCATTCACCTCTTCCCAAGCAGTGCAAACCCCTTGGGCCACACTGCACTTATAATGTATTACATGGCATTTAGCAATTATTAAAGTGTTAATATTACGTTTGTCGCTATATAAGAGAGTTGCTGGCAGCAAAATCTATTACCATTGGTGATTTTTCTTCCTATCAACCTTTGGCAAAGGAGGAAAAAAGAGGTCGTTCATGCAAATCTCATATACAACCAAAAGGCACCCCGAAAGATGCCTTTTGGTTTGTGGAGGATATGAGATTCGAACTCACGACCTCTTGCATGCCATGCAAGCGCTCTAACCAACTGAGCTAAACCCCCAATCGTGGCGCAAAGATATATCCTATTTGTTAATATACAAAATTATCGTGCAAAATAACAGAGATAAATAAGCAACGAGTACATCACATCACACAAAGAGCAAGAACAAGAAGCTCTGCTCCGCATGATTACATTACATCTTTTAACCTCCATCTTTGCCCCATCATCTAAAAAAAGATATATCCACTGAAAACAACAATTTTTTTTGCAGATACAAACTATTTTGCTATTTTTGCGGTCGTAACATGAGTTAATGTGCTCCGTAGGAGCATGACAAGATGTAAAACATGACAAACTAATATAAACCTTAAAGTACTAACATGAGAAAATTATTCAACATTTGGACTCTCATCCTATGTGCTTTCGCAGTCGTTGGTTGCGAGAAGACACCCGTGGATGATGGCACAGGTACAGGTGGCGGCGAGAAGCCTACACCAGGCGTTACCCCAGAGATTACACTCGAGCAGAAGGCTCTCGACTTCAACTCGTTCACCTTCACGGTGACAACAAACGTTGAGGGTGAGCTTGGCTATGCTGTAGTTGCAGAGGGCAACGCTACACCAAAGATTGAAGAGCTCTTCGCTCTCAACAGCGCCGAGGTAAAGGATACTGCTACACTGACCGTATCGGACCTCAACGATAACACATCGTACACACTCGTAGCTATTCTTCGCGCAAAGGAGGATGGTACACTCAGCGAGCCTGCCAAGTTGCAGTTCACAACACCTGACGACGGCGTTGAGAACCCTATCGTAATCAATGAGGTGACATATAGTACCGTGACGTTCACTATCAACATCGCAGGCGACTACCTCTTCCAGTGTATCGACAAGGCATATTTGGAGCACGTTGGTCAGACCCCTGAGTCGTACATCAACACCATGGGTATCGGTATTCCAGAGAAGGGCGTGCAGACATACGAGTGGGTTGATGGCTCGAAGTATGGCAGCTACGACATGCACCTTCGCGAGGATAGCGAGTACTACATCATCGCAGCTATCAGCGACGGCAAGCAGAACGTTACTGGCGACATCTTCGTTAAGCCCTTCCGTACTCCTAAGCGCCCCGTATCTGAGGCTGGTATGACCATTGAGCTTAAGGATATTAGCTCTACTTCGGTTACCGTGTCTACCACTCCCGACGCCGCTGTTACGGAGTACTATGTATGGATTGATAGCCAGGCTAAGGTTGATTACTACATTCAGGTAGGTGGTGAGTCTATCTTGAACTCACTTATTAAGGACTCTCGTTCGGGCTCTTGGCACCTTACCACTGCCAATGAGGATGTTTGGAGTGGTCTTACTCCCGACA
>JAFVSV010000095.1 GCA_017503575.1 Alistipes sp.
AATACGACCACTGAGTTGCCAGAGCAAATGTGTCGCTTTCGACAATGCAAAGATGTGGATAATTTTATTAAAATAATATCAAAAAAGAGTTGCAAAATTCGATTTTTTTAATATGCGTTACGGGGCAAAATTTTTGCTCTATATTTTAATGTGCTGATACTTGAGAATGTAAAGATTTTTTAGTATATTTGCATATTAGAAAATTCACAAACCGGACTAACAAACTATAAAAATATCTAATACGATTATGACAAACGATTTGAACAAGCAGGTAATGGAGCGAGCTAACGCATGGCTCGAGGGAGAGTATGACGAGGCGACAAAGCAGGAGATTCGTATGATGATTGAGAACAATCCCACGGAGCTTGTCGAGAGTTTCTACAAAGACCTTGAGTTCGGTACGGGTGGTCTTCGTGGCATTATGGGCGCAGGTACAAACCGCATGAACATCTACACCGTAGGTGCTGCTACTCAGGGACTTGCAAACTACCTAAAGAAGAACTTTGAGGGTGAGGAGATTAAGGTTGCCATATCGCACGACAGCCGTAACAACTCGCGTATGTTTGCCGAGAGAGTTGCCGACATCTTCGCATCTAACGGCTTTATAGTATATCTCTTCGACGCTCTACGCCCTACGCCAGAGCTCAGCTTTGCTATTCGTCAGCTCGGCTGTAAGTCAGGTGTTATGGTTACAGCGTCGCACAACCCCAAGGAGTACAACGGCTACAAGGCATACTGGACAGATGGCTCGCAAGTGACATCACCACACGATGTAAACATCATCGAGGAGGTATTGAAGGTTACCGACATCAAGCAGGTACTTACGGGCAAGAACAAGGAGAATATCAACATCCTCGGTGAGGAGTTCGATAAGATCTATCTTCAGGCCATCAAGGATCTCTCGCTATCGCCAGAGGCTGTTGCCAAGTACAACGACATGAAGATTGTCTACACCCCATTGCATGGCGCAGGAGTGAAGCTCGTACCTCAGTCACTCAGAAACTACGGCTTTAATAATATTATATGTGTCGAGGAGCAGATGGTTCTCGATGGTAACTTCCCTACCGTAGCATCGCCCAACCCCGAGGAGCGCAAGACAATGGCCATGGCTATCGAGCGCGCCGAGAAGGAGGGTGCCGACTTCGCCATGGCTACTGACCCCGATGCCGACCGCTTGGGTGTAGCACTTCGCACAGGCAAGGGCAACTATGTTCTTCTCAACGGTAACCAGACCCTCGTTTTGTTGATGTGCTATCAGCTCACACGCTGGGCAGAGCTCGGCAAGATTACGGGCAAGGAGTTCGTCGTGAAGACCATCGTTACATCTATGATGCCCGATACCGTTGCCGAGCACTTTGGTGTTAAGTGCTACAACTGTCTTACGGGTTTCAAGTATATCGCGAAGATTATCCGCGAGCAGGAGGGCAAGACGAAGTATATCGGTGGTGGCGAGGAGTCGTTCGGCTACCTTCCTGGCGACTTCGTGCGCGACAAGGATGGCGTGGCAGCTATCACCCTCGTTGCCGAGGCTGCAGCATGGGCACGCGACACTATGGGCATAACGCTCTACGAGTGGTTACAGCAGCTATATGTTAAGTATGGATTCTTCCGCGAGGGTCTTGTAAATGTTGTTCGCAAGGGCAAGGATGGTGCCGCCGAGATTCAACAGATGATGGTCGACTACCGCCAGAATCCTCCCAAGGAGTTATTGGGGTCAAAGGTAGTTAAGATTTTGGACTACAAGACATTGGAGCAGATAGATACCACTACCGGTGAGCGCACTCCTATCGAGGGCATCGACGACAAGAGCAACGTTCTTCAGTGGCTCACCGAGGATGGCACGAAGGTGTCGGTACGTCCTTCGGGTACCGAGCCAAAGATTAAGTTCTACTTCGGCGTTAAGGCTCCTCTATGCTGCGTAGAGCAGTTCGAGAAGGTGGAGGCCGAGCTTGATGAGAAGATTGAGGCTCTCAAGCGCGAGCTTAAGCTCGTATAGTAACGAAACGGTATAGATTTTGTGTGGGACTATGGGTGTGAGACTCGTAGTCCCACACTTTTATTATGGGAGGTACATCGCTTATACTAAAACACACCTTTATGACGACATCCATCTTCGACAACATCATCTCGCAACGCCACCTCAGCCTTATAGACTTCTACGCCCGTTGGTGCGGGGCATGTGGCGACATGGAGCCCACACTGCAACGTATCGCCCTGTCGTTAGGCGACATGGTTAATATCATTCGCATCGACACCGATAAGTTGGAACACCGCAAGATTGTAAGGCGATACAATATCGTCGCCGTTCCCACCTTTATACTCTTCAACGGTGGCGAGGCACTGTGGCGCGATAGCGGCATTGTCAGCTACGAGACTATCGCAGCTACGATACGTCGCTACGCCAAAACCGATATTTACGGCTGGAAATAAGATATGCGTAACGGTAATTACAGAATGGCTATTCTTCGTCAGAAGGCATTAGATAGTATCTTACTGCAGTAGTTAGCACAAGGGGTATTTATCGTCAGAATGGGTTAGATTTGAAGATTTTTCGCAGACTGAAAAAGCGGAGTTTACTTAAGGTCAATGAGCATTTTTCAGGCAAGCAAAGCTTCGAAGATGATGATATACCACGATAACCTACACACGGGGTATTTATCGTCAGAATGGGTTAGATTTGAAGGTTTGTCGCGGACTGAAAAAGCGGAGTTTACTTAAAGTAAATGAGCATTTTTCAGGCAAGCAAAGCTTCGAAGATAGCCCATTATCACGATAAATACTCGAGACGCCATGCAAGTTCCTCAACAATCCGCCCCTTCGCACGACAGTCGGGCAGACGCTCCAAAAGCACGGGTACACCCACCTGCACAGACTTATCGCGCGAGGCGATATAGCAGATGAGAGATACTACGCCCAAGGCTATATACTCTGAATCTGGGTTTGCACGCACAGCCTTCTCAATGGCGATGAACGACACCTCGGTCGTTGTTCGCTCGTTGCGCGAGGCCGCCATAAGCGCCGCATAGGCTACCATCTCGTTGCTCTCGGTACACCATATACCCATCAAGGAGTTGATATCATATATCTTTGATAGGAGGGCAAAGGCGAGCTCCTCGGCAAGTTCGGCATTGGTGATACCACGCGACCAGAAGGGGAACTCGTGAGTGTCGACCTTCGAGGGCTCGGCAAGATAGCATGCAAGGAGTTTGAGCTCACGCACCTGCTGCTGGTATAGGTACTTTGCGAAGTCGTAGTCGGGGGTTTCAGCGGCAGCAATCTCGCGTACGGTAGCGATGCTTACGCCATAGTTAAGGCCATACTTCTGACCATGTGTTGCCATGCTCTCCGACACAGCACCATTCATCTCGCGACGCACACGCCCAAGGAGGGCTATCATTCTCTGCGTATTATCCATAAGCGTCTCGCATTGTTAGAATGTCACCGTCTCACCAAACTCAAAGATAGGCAATACGCGGCTTGTAAGTAGCTGCTGGCCAAGACTTACGATGACCGTAGCATTATTTGCATAGCGGTATGTAGCCTTGCCTTTTATGTTAGATGCAGGGTACTCCATAGAAGATGGATTTATGGCAACCATGATGATATCACCCGAGAGGTCATCGCTACTGAGCAGGCCCTGCTCCGCGTTGAAACGTGCCACAACCTGACTCTTGCGGTTGGCATCGACAGGCATATATATACGCTTGGTGAAGATACGCTCCTCGCTCTTGCCGAAGAATAGCTCAAGGTAGCTCTTCTCTATGCGGTCAATCTCGCGTAGCGCACTCTCAAGGCCTGCGCCATAGACGCCATCACCATACTCTCCCGAGATTAGGTCGAGACGCACACGGCGAAGCTCAAGTATTGTCTCTGCGGCCTGCTTCGCTGCCTGCTCAAGACTCATTGTCTGCATCGACATCTTATCGGGCAACACCTCGGGGAATGAGATATTTAATGGTAGCGACACAATCTCATCATTTGTCGTCTTGTCGACCATATAGCTATCATCCTCGGCCACAGCCACTTCAGCACCAACGATGCTATATTCCATATAACTCACCTGCAATGCACGGCTACCCAAGAACTTCTTGGCATACTGGGCATAAGGGCCGCTGACAAACTCCTCGTAGCGTACCGTGACATCTACGGCAAGCGTTGTTGTAGCCTCGGCGACGACAGTCTCGCCATTCTCCGTATAGTGACCTATGCGCTGCTTCACGACCTGTTGTGCCGAGAGGGTGGACACCATGACAAAGAGTATAGCGAATAGAAGTGACAATCTCTTCATAATATAATCGGTTTTCGGTTAATTCACAAAAGTAGATATTATAATCGAAAAATCAAAATTTTAGGTAATATTCTCCAACCAAATTGCGGTACTCATCACTATACTCGCCATTGGAGGCGTGTATTGCAATGGTATTAACATGCGGCATCAGAGGTTCATCACATAGCACAAACTCCATCATCGTGCGTTTGGGAGCATCACCCGCACGCGTCACGATGGTCGTCTCACGCCGTAACCAGAGGTGACCAAAGGCGGCACTACGAAAGGCGAAGGCCTCATCTGCTGGAAGTATCAACGAGAGTCTACCACCTGGGCATAACAAGCGCTCGGCAGAGGCGACTATATCGTCGTAGCTCAACGATGAGCAATGACGCGCCATAGCACGACGCTCGTCGGGCGATGGCAGCGAGTGGTTGAAGAATGGTGGATTTGTCACTATGTGGTCGAAATAATGCTCCGATGCAAACGCGCGGACATCTGATAACGAGACACTTATGCGCTCCGACCACGACGACATTGCAATATTTGCTTGCGCCTGCTCGACAGCACCCTCGTCTATATCAATAGCCTCGATGCGAGCCATACTATTATGCTGTGCCGCCATCAGTGCTATAAGCCCCGAGCCTGTGCCAATATCGAGGATACGACGTGCCCCACTAACATCTGCCCATGCGCCAAGGAGTACCCCATCGGTACCCACCTTCATGGCACACATCGCATCGTCAACAGAGAAACATTTGAAGTGGAACATAGCTCGCTATATAGTTACTCGTCGAAGAGTTTTGTTATGCCAGCGCCAAAGAGCGAGTAGTCATAGCGTGTGGGGTCGCCTGCCGAGAAGTCTCGAAGCGAGGCGGTAATCTCCTCCACCGCCTTCCAGTCATCCTGTTTACGCGTAAGCAGACCCATGGCACGACCCATACGTCCCGTGTGCAGGTCCAACGGAAGATATAGCGCAGACATGGGGATGCGACTCCACTGGCCGAAGTCGACACCACGATTGTCACGACGCACAAACCAACGCATATACATCGCTATACGCTTACACGCAGCGCCCTTATCGATAGAGGAGAGGTGTTTCTCGGCATGACGGTCATGCTCCACCGAGAAAAACTCTTTGCGAAAGTCAGATATCACAATGCGAACATCCTCGGTAGCCTCATAGCGCTGCTCGAAGTAGCCACCAACACTACCCCACCCCTCAATAATATGGCGCAACCCTCGCACAAAGTCCTGGAAGTCAACACCATTAAATGTGCGATGCACAAAGCTCGCAAGATATGCCATATCCCCATCCGAAGCGTTACGCACGAAGTCCGCAGGGGCATTATCCATATAGCGAATCATGCGGTGTGCGCTCTGCACAATAGCACGGCGATTACCCCACGCAATGGTGGCGGCAAGGAAGCCCGCAACCTCTCGGTCAACAGGGTCGCTGAAGCTATGAGGCACACTTATAGGGTCGGCCTCGATAAAGTCTGGAGTATTATATTTGTCGTGTAGCTCGTCAAGAAGATCGCGCAGCTCATCGCGCGACAACTCACTAAATGATGCGACCATCGTTCATCTCAATTTTACGGTCCGATTGCTCGGCAAGTTTATCATCATGTGTAACGATAAGGAATGTCTGCCCCGTACGCTCGCGAAGCTCAAAGAAGAGCGACTGTATCTCATCACGCGTATGCGAGTCAAGGTTACCCGTTGGCTCATCAGCAAGGACAATAGATGGATTATTAGCCAAGGCACGCGCTATGGCTACACGCTGCTGTTCACCGCCCGACAATGCCGAGGGGCGATGCTCCGCACGATGTGACATAGCCACAAGGTCAAGAAGCTCGTTTGCCCTCTGCTCGGCATCGCGACGCTTGACACCAGCAATAAGCATCGGGATAATTACGTTCTCCCTCGCCGAGAACTCCTCGAGCAGGTGGTGAAACTGAAAGACAAAGCCTATATGCTTATTGCGGAAGCAAGATAGTTCCTTGTCCGACAACCCTTTAGGCGAAATGCCGTCAATGGTTATCTCGCCCTCGTCGGCCGTCATCAGCGTACCCACAATCTGAAGTAGCGTACTTTTACCTGCGCCACTCGCACCAACGATAGATACTATCTCACCGCGCTTGACCTCCATCGTCACGCCATGCAAGACCTCAAGGTCACCAAAGCGCTTCACTATGTTTTCAATTCGTATCATCCTTAAAATCCTCTATAATAGTTGCTCAACTCCATAACCTGACGCGTGGCTGCCACATCGTGAACACGAAGTATAGCAGGCCCCGAGCGTAGCACCTCCCAAGCGAGTGCCAATGAGCCAGGTAGTACCTCCTCGGGTGTAACACCCAGCAGCTTATACATCATCGACTTACGCGACACACCAATAAGTATTGGTCGACCCAACGCACGCAACTCATCCAATCCTCGCAATAGTTCCCAATTCTGCTCAACGCCCTTTGCGAAGCCAAAGCCGGGGTCGAGGATTATGTTTTTCTCATCTATGCCCGCCTGCTTGAGCTGCGGCACGCGCTCTCTAAAATAGTCGACAACGCCGCGTACAACGCCATGCTCATACTCCGTCATCGACTGCATACTCTGTGGCGTACCTCGCATGTGCATCGCGACATAGGGAATATCGTATCGCGCCACAGTAGTCGTCATCTGCTCATCTGCCTCGCCAGCCGATATATCATTGACGATAAAGGCGCCGAACTCCTCATAGGCACGGTGCACCACCTCCGAACGGAATGTGTCGATAGATATCACCACTCCACAATCCACCATGCGGGCAGCCTCGAGTCCCATACGCACACGACGCCACTCCTCCTCCGTATCGACAATCGCTGCACCAGGACGCGTAGAGTAACCACCTAAATCGACAATTGAGGCACCCTCGGCCACAGCATTACATATAGACTCCATGACCGACACGTGCGATGTATTACGACTTGTGGCATAGAACGAGTCGGGGGTGAGGTTCACGATAGCCATCACATGGCTACTCGTCAAGGATATGGTTGCGGGGCTGAGAATCATAGACTAAACGACGATGTAACTGCTCGACATCCTCCTCGAGATCCTCGAGCACGATATTAACGATGGCATACTTCGAGCGGTCAGCACGCTCGTCATCTGATATCTGATTTGCTATCCTGCGCTCTATCTCCTTGCGCGTAGCGCCATCACGCTGCATGGCACGCTCAATGCGTAGCTCCTCGGGGGCGAGTACCGAGACAACACAATCTACCCTACTATCCAACCCTGCCTCAAAGAGAATAGCAGACTCGATAACGACATAGGGCGATGTCTGCTCCTCGGCCCATGTGTCGAAGTCGCGCATGACGGCGGGGTGGACAATGGCATTAAGTGCTGCAAGCTCTGTAGCATTGGAAAAGACGCGCTCGGCAAGATACGAGCGGTTAAGCATACCACCCACATATACATCATCACCAAAGCGGGCAACGAGTTCACATCGCAGTCTCTCATCGTCACGCATCAAGGCCTTGGCGCGATCATCAGCAATGTATACAGCTACGCCCATACACTCGAGCATGCGCGTCACAGTACTCTTACCCGAGCCAATGCCGCCTGTTATACCAACCTTATACATACCTATATTAATATAAAGAGGTGAGAGATAAACGACCTACATCGTCAATACTTACGGCCGTTGGTGTTAAGTTCAAAGTTAGGAGTATCGGGATTTCCAATCGTACCCTTATATTGGCGTCCCTTCGAGTTATCATCTGGGTACACCTCTACGGGGATAGTTTCATTGTCAGATGGTTGCGGAGCGATATCTCCACTACTACGCTCCGAGCGCTTGATAACCGATGGAGGAATAGAGCCCACTGCGACAACCTCTATATCGCCCATACGAGCAGCGAGGGCTTGACGCAGCGAGACAGTAGAGACATGGCGCATATCGACGCTATCCGAGGGTATTAGCTCGTATGTTAGCTCCGACGACGACACCGAGAAGCGACTGCGACGCGACGACAAGGTGTAGCCAATGAGGTCGGTACCCTTACCACGAATGATACAATCAACCGCATAGGACTCTCCGTCGATGACCACCGTAACCTTATGATTGGTGGTATAGGTGTCACCCAACTTGGTGATATACCACAACACAAAAGCGGCGACAAACATCATGATGTATGCCGGAGATATGTAGCGGCGAATACAGCTCGTCACCTTCGCCACAGTCTCGATATTCAGATACTTCATCATTGCACTCTTTACTAAGCGCAAACTTACACAAAATTTCTCAATAAACGAAAAAAATAGGCCGTCAATCGACATTGACGACCTATTTTCATATAATCACTCACTATGATTACTCTGCCTTATTCTCCTCAGCAGCAGCCTTTGCCTTAGCAGCCTTCTTACGCTGAAGGTCGTATGCGATAGGCGTTGCAACGAATACTGAAGAGTAAGTACCAATTACGATACCAATAATCAATGCGAATACAAAACCACGGATTGACTCACCACCAAGGATGAAGATTGACAACAAGGTTACGAGTGTTGTACCCGAGGTGTTGATTGTACGAGACAATGTAGCGCAGATAGCGTTATCAATATTGGTCTTCAAATCACGCTTTGGATAGAGGTGTATAAACTCACGAATACGGTCGAAGATAACCACAGTATCGTTGATTGTATAACCGATAATGGTCAAGATAGCAGCGATGAATGCCTGGTTAATCTCCAAGTTGAAAGGCATCACAGCATACAACATCGAGAAGATACCTATTACCAATACTGCGTTGTGAGCAAGGGCCAAGGTAGCACCAGTAGCCCACTGCCAACGGCGGAAGCGGATTACGATGTAGAGACCGATAGCAACCAACGCGATGAGCACAGCAGCAATAGACTTCTTAGTCATTTCGTTTGAGATAGAGGCATCTACCTTGCTTGACTGGGTGATACCAATTGAGTCGTTGTTATCGCTGAACTCCTCATCGAAGTCGAGTGGCTCAGTATAGAACTCACCAACAGCCTCCCAGATAGTATATGCAACAACATAGTCCTCGTCAATCTGCGCGAGCTTCTCAGCCAAAGCAGCCTCAGAGAGGTTAGTGCCATAAACAGCAGCCCACTCAGACTTGAATGTATCTACATACTCGTTAGATGGCTCAAACTGGGTTACGATACGAATCTGGTTAGCATCACCAAACTGCTTAACCTCGACAGAGGCGTTAGAAGCATCAGCGATAGCCTCAAATGCAGTTGACACATTACCTCGTATAGCCTCAACGTTAATCGACTTATCGAACTTAACAACGTATGTACGACCACCAGTAAACTCAACACCCTTGTTAAGACCCAAAGTGAAGAGCGAGATAACTGAAGCAACGATCAATGTACCAGAGATGATATATGAGTACTTACGCAACTTGATGAAGCTAATCTTCACATTCTGCATGAAGTTCTCGGTAATCTTGCGTGAGAATGAGATACCACCACGACGCTCAATCCACTTCTCAATCAACAAGCGTGTAATGAAGATTGAGCAGAACAACGATGTGAGAATACCAACGATAAGGGTTGTAGCGAAGCCCTTAACAGGACCTGTACCCATGTAGAAGAGTACTATACCAGTGATGATTGTGGTAAGGTTACCGTCGATAATTGCTGAGTAAGCATTCGAGAAACCATCCTTGATAGCCAAGGCAAGACCCTTACCAGCACGAAGCTCCTCCTTGATACGCTCGAAGATGATGACGTTGGCATCCACCGCCATACCCATTGTCAATACGATACCTGCGATACCTGGGAGTGTCAACACAGCACCAAACGATACGAGTACACCCATCAACAATAGCACGTTGAATATAAGCGCGCAGTTGGCCATCCAACCAGCAGCCTTGTAGAAGAATGCCATGTAAATAAGCACCAAGATAAAGGCGATAACAATCGAGATAAGACCCGAGCTTACGGCCTTCTCACCGAGTGATGGACCAACAACCTCAGAGTATACTACCGATGTACGAACTGGAGACTTACCAGCCTTGAGAACGTTTGCCAAGTCCTCAGCCTCCTGAACAGTGAAGCTACCCTCGATAAGTGATGAGCCATCGATACGAGCATTTACTCGTGGAGCCGAGTACATAACATCATCCATCACGATAGCAATAAACTTACCAATGTTGTTACCAGTGATAGTAGCCCACTTCTTGGTAGATGGGCCATTCATAGTCATTGATACGGTACATGCACCACCAACCTCGCTTGTCTGAGCAGTAGCATCAATGATACCGCTACCATCCATAAGAGGTGCTGTGCCCTTCAATACGCACAAGTAGTAGTCACCATAGTTCTTACCATCAACGCTCTTGTTGCTCCATACGAGCTTCACGTCCATTGGGAGTTGTGACTTAAGGTCTGAAAGAGCGTCAAAGACGTAATCCATATCAGCCTTCTTAACAGTACCAACATACCAATCGCTACCGATGTAGTTAACCTTGCTTGCAAGCTCGCTATTTGAAGCTATCACTGAGTAAACCTTCTGAGCGTCAGTGCTATTACCAACAGCCCAGAACTCGAGCAATGCCGATGATGAAAGGAGCTTCTTTACGCGCTCTGGCTCCTTGATACCAGGGAGCTCGATTGAGATACGGTTTGTACCTACAACACGCTGAATGGTAGGCTGCACAACGCCAAGTGCGTCGATACGGTGCTTAATGCTTGCGAGCACATTATCTGTTGAGTTGTCTACACGATCAGCAACAGACTTTCTGATAGCGCCACGATTTGTAGTGCCAAAGATTATCTCGAGATCCTCATCATCACACTGACCAAGGAAGGTGTTGATAGATGCGTCAACATCCTCTACATCCTTAGCGTTGTTGATGGCGTCATCCATACGCTTGTGGAAGTCTGGATTCTTACGATAGTCATCACACTTCTCGATGTCCGAGTAGATTACGTCTGTAGGCTTAACCTCAAGCATAACGTTCATACCACCGCGAAGGTCAAGACCGAGATTAAGCTCACGGTTCTTACAATCGCCATAGGTGTACTTAGCGATACCAAGGTTATACACCTCCTTATCCCACATCAACTCATTGAGATAGTGACGCTCGCTCTCGGCATAGGCTGCGTTGTAGAGCTTCTGCTCATCATCAGCAGTAAATCTCTTTGCCACATACGCGTCGATGTTTGCCTGGGCCTGAGCACGCTCTGCCTCAGTAGCTGTTGAGTCCACGGGGAACTTCAACTCAGCCTCATCTACTAACTTTGCTCTCTCATCAGCTACTTTTGCAGCTGCAGCCTTCTTTGCATACTCAACAGCGTCCTTCTCTACGCTGCGAGCAACGAAGGTAAATGAGAGCTGGAGAACACTCGCTATACCCAAAAGTATAGCCATCCATTTGATAATACCTTTACTCTGCATTGTTAAAAAGTTTTATTATTATTGTTTATGTAATTTTCGCATCTCGCGTTCATACCATTTCTGTATTCGCGCGTTAATCGCGCAAAGATAATAAAAATATCGCAATCCACAACCATGAACTGCGATATTTTATCTAATAATTTATCTTATGCTGTGTAACGACTACTTGACAATCTTATAATCGACACATTTAATTGCCACGGGAAGCGGTTTAGAGCTAAGCGCCGCTGCCAACTCCTCAGCCTCTTGGCAAGAGAAAGCGCCTGCAATCACTGCAGAGCCATTGATACGATCATTTACTCGTGGAGCTGAGTACATCACATCATCCACAACGATAGCAATACTTTTACCAATATTGTTGCCTGTGACATCGGCAAACTCTTCATAGCCCTCCTCCATCCAGTCAATCACAACTACCGTTCGAGCCTCATCATACATGTCTACATAAGCATCTGCCACATATCTACCATCCATAAGTGGTGTTCGTCCCTTAAGGGCATACAAATCGAACTCCCCATCATCAGTACCATCAACACTCTTATAGCTCCACACAAGCTTCACGTTCATCGGGAGTTGCTGTTTGAGAGCTGCAAGGGCATTTGATACATACTCCATATCAGCCTTATCGACAGTTCCCACCAACCCATCATAACCAATAAGGTTAATTTTGTCTGCAAGATCTTCATCCGCGGCTACTACCGAGCCAATACTCTTGGTATCGACGCTATCGCATACAGCCCAAAACTCAAGGTTAGCTCTTTTTTGAAGCACATTAATAATAGACTCCGCCTCATCATCCGAGACATTGGGCACCGTAACCTCCAACTTTGAGGTCTCCTCAACGAGTTTAACAGTAGCCTCCGAATAGCCGAGCTTCTCAAGACGCTGCTTAACGCCATCCTCAATATCCTTGAGCACATCGTCAGAGTTCGCATCGCCACAATCGTCCGATGCCACAATCTCGAATGTAGCGGTCATGGTTGGCGTCTTGGGGTCATCATCATCGCCACGAAGAAGGAAGTAGTAAGCAGCTCCAGCAACAGCACCAATACAGAGGAGCGAAAGCACGAATTTAACAATTTTTGTATTCATAGTTTAGGTATTTTAATAAAGTTTTTAACTATCCCTATTGGCGATATTAAAGAATGTAAAACATCTCTATACAAAGATAATAAAAATATCGCAATCCACAACCGTGAACTGCGATATTTTTTCAATAATAGCTGAGAATAGTTATCGTGTCACCTTAGCCCTTAAACGAAGACCATAAGAGGCATTGCGCTCATCTTTATAATCCCAATCTGAGTGTGTTGATATCTCGCAACCCTTTTTGTCCGTTGCAAAGCTACCACCATAGTAACACATCATATAGGTATCAACAAAAGCGTAGTAAAGACTATCCGTAGTCCACTCTTGAACATTACCCGACATGTCGTAGAGTCCAAGTTTATTGGGGCGCTTACCCTTCACTGGATGAGCAGCCTTGCAACCAAGGGAATCAACATAACTATTATCGGTATACCATGCTACTTGATCGATATCGTCACCGCCACTATACCTATAATCCGAACTATATTTACCACCATTGGCAGCATATTTCCACTCCCCGCCACTTGGGAGAGAGTAAACGACAAAACCACAGCAAGCTCGAGGAATAGCATTCAGTCGTCGGCAGAACTCCTCTGCCTCATGGTATGTAATGCCATACATTGGGTAGTCATCACCTTTGCCACGCGACAGTGTACGACGATCCAAATCACCCATAACAGCATTCCACAACTCCTGCGTCACCTCCGTTTCAGCAATATAGAAGTCTGAGATATTACCAAAGCCATATGTATTACTCATATCACCTTCAACCGGAATAATATGAAACTCCACTCCATTTACCTTTTCTGTTATTCGTTTTCTGCCTTCTTTTGGTTGTGGTGGTGGGTTTCCGTCTACACGTGAGTCTTTGCCTTTCTGCGATACAACCAATTCATGTAGACCGTCTTCATATAGAACGGTAATTGTACTCGAACGAGTCTCGTCCTGCATAAAACGAGTCACATGAATATTAATAGTACCTCTTTCATAGCCCTGCGTAACATCACATCTCAACCATCGGTCACCAGGATCTTTGGTAGCACTCACAGCGCAGCCCTTTGGGTTGATTATAGTGTAACCCACCTCAAAGCTACCAGCATTATTATCAACATCAAGCTCACTCTGATCTAACACCAAATATGTTTCGGGGCTTGGCGGATTGCCAGGTGGTTCTATTTCATCATCATCATCATC
>JAFVSV010000096.1 GCA_017503575.1 Alistipes sp.
ACAGTATGTGTATTAAGATAGGCAACCTCGGAGCTGATATATAGACCATACTCGTTGAAGCAGAATAGAGTCATATTGTTGAGATCCAATCCATCGGGGTCAACCGCACGCGTATCGACACTCTTAAGGTCGCTAATATTAGCCGTAAAATCAATGCGTGTATAACCCTCAGGAATGGTAATATCGGGTAATGGCTGGCATGCGTCATCATTGACCACATCGCTCTGGCACGATATGAGTGACACTAATGCTATGTATAGAAATAGTAAACGTCTCATATGCTTGAGTTATTGATGTTAATACGCATCTCTTACGCAACGAATGGCGACATCCGAGACGCTCCACTTATCGCCAGCCTCGCTGACATTGCTATTGTTTTTAGGGTTATACACAGGACCACTTGCGCTCATATAGTATCCACCATTGAGCAAGAAGTCGATAGCTGGAGCATCTACACCGTCACCTCCCTGAAGCTCCATAATAATCTTAAGCTCCGCCTCGGTGGGTAGACGCCAGTTGTCATATACTTTATATGGAGCCTGACCGTCGTCGTTGATATCGTCCACCTCGACATAGTTCTTGCAGTGGTCAGCAAAGACAACCAACTTCTCCCGACTGCTAAGCTTGTCAAGATTGCTATATGTCGATAGCACCGCACCAAGGCGCGAGGCTATGACAAACGAGGGCGATACGAGTTTGGCATTATTGTCATCACCTGCCGTATATCCATACTCGTCGATGTTCGGACGTGCTAAGGTGTAGTCGTGCGATGTTGCCATAACACGAACCTTATAGTTACGCACATTGTGTGTCTCGCAGTTTGGGGTGCTCATTGTCCACTTATAGCTGCCACCACCCCACCAGCTACCGCCACTGCGTGCGTAAGTGTAGGCGTAATAGTTGATGGCATATCTCTTACCATCGCTGTTTATATTACCTCGCACCTTGGAGCACGTCCATCCATAGCCATTTGTCGACGCAGCACTGGTATAGGTATACTTCGCAGTCTTTGTATCAAGGTCTACGTCATCGATTGTATAGATGCTCACAATATGATCACGCTCAAATAGATATGTCGTAGGGTCGTCTCCTGCGGTGGTTAATTGATTTACATTGCCCCTAAACGAGTGTCCGTCCGTGGTGCGATAGAAGTAATCATCTCGGTATGAGAACCACGGTAGTGAGTTGGTTATGTAGATAAGTGGGTACTGCTCCACATCTATAACTTCAGTAAGCCCCTCCTGGTTCTTTACCTCGATTTGAAAGTAGCGAATTGTGTTATTCGTTGGCACCTCACTATGTACTCCGATATTACCCGAGTGAGCATTGGCATCTACAATACCATAAATACTCTGTATCTCACTGCTGCTTAACAACACCTTCTCGCTATACTTATTGAGGTAGTAGCCACTATTCGCAACATAAGTTACTGTCACTGGTGACGAGGATGAGAAGTATAGAGACTCAAGATCCTCATCAATGTTGTACATTATAAGTTTGTTCTTATTCACCTTTAGATATTTCACTGTGTTTTCGCCCGTGACCTCAAGATCTACTCTTTGCCAAGGCGTTGTGAAGTAGTATAAAGCCTCTATATTCTCTGGAGCAAAGTAGTCCTCGGCTCCTGGTGCATTAAGGTTAATGCGTAGGTCGTAGAGTGTATTGCGTTTAATTCGGTGATAGCTATTGCCGACACTTCCCTCCATCTTGCTGAAAGATATCTGGTAGTAGTTGTTTATATACTCTATAGGGGTGCTATCATCGCTCTCTTTGTATAATATCGGGAGCATAACAACCAGCGATGTTCCCTTCTCAAATGCCTCACTACTATCCCAGGTATGTGAGTAACAGTAGGCTGTAATCTTAAGTATATAATTGCCATCGGCGTCTTCAACAAGTGTGAAATATGGCGTTTGTGATATAGTGGGCGATGCCCAGTATGGAAATGCGCCACCCTCTGTTAGAGGGTAGCCTCCCTCCTCTACGAGCGTAGTGCGTATAGGCATATTTCTCATCATATAACCCAGTGATTGAGCAATAAGCTCTGGCGTGAAGATTACCTTGTTGCCAGGCTTGATAGTAACAACAATCTTGGCAGCAGCGCGTCTTAAGGTGACTTTTAGTACCACATCATCTGTTGAACCACTCTTATTGATAATTACGGTAGATTGTGTCGCTGGTTCGCTATTACCCATATATGCCACGCCATCCATAAGGAACATCTGGGGATAGTGACTATGTGGATTTCCAAACTCAATACCTGAAAGATGTATGTTGCTATTTGTCTGGTCAAGATTGAGGAAATCGCTATGTTCAACGAGCGCCCCGTTTTTGTAGTATATGCTCTCATTATGATCACTATTGGCTATGACATATACTTTGTAGGCTCTATCCTCTTCAAAGTCCTGTTTGGTAAGACCAAGTGATACTACGCCATCAGGAGTTGCAGATACTGATACTCGCTCATGGTAAAATCCACTATATGTTATGCCATCATCATTGAGTTTGTAGAACAAGATGTCAAGATGGCGCAGGTATGACTCATATTCATTATCTGCAATAGTGGCGCGAGTTTCGCCAT
>JAFVSV010000097.1 GCA_017503575.1 Alistipes sp.
AATATCTTTGGATGGATTATGGCTGACACTGGGGCTCGTAGGTTCACAGAGGCCTATGTGGAGGTCGCCCGAAAGAATGGCAAGTCTACACTTGCATCGGGCATCGCTTTATATATGGAGTTCGCAGATAAAGAACTCGGTGCCGAAGTGTATAGTGTGGCGACCACGCGAGACCAGGCGCGCATCTGCTTCGATTACGCGCAACAAATGGTGCGAGCATCAGACTTGCGCAATTATGCAGTGGTCACTCGCGATGCGATAGCATTTGAGAAAATGGGCGCAACATATAAACCACTATCAAGCGAGGGGAAAACACTCGATGGTAAGCACTCCCACTGCGTCATCTGCGACGAGTATCACGCCCACCCGACAGATGAAGTCTACGACGTTATGCAGACATCAATGGGTGCTCGCCAGCAGCCTTTGATGTTTATAATTACAACGGCAGGACTCAATACCTCAGTGCCATGCTTCGCGTATCGCAAGACGATGTGCCAAATGCTCGACGGGGCGATAGATGCGGATCGCAATTTCGCGATAATCTACACTCTCGACGACATTGAGGAGGTAGACAATCCCGATACATGGGTCAAGGCCAACCCATGCTATGGCGTATCGTTAGGCGAGGAGTGGCTACGCGACCAGTACGACAAGATGAAGCGCGAGCCATCTAAGATAGCCAACATTATGACAAAGTCATTCAACGTGTGGATGGACGCGCCGACAGTATGGATACCCGACCGACAATGGGCCGAGCTCAAAAGCGTGGTACCAATGGACGAGTTAGCGCATAAGCCATGCGTTGCAGCTCTTGACCTTGCAGCCGTAAACGACTACTGCGCTTTGTGTCTGCTATTTCACGAGCGCGAGCGCTATCAGATGCTTTGGAGATTCTACATCCCTGAAGATAAATACCGCAATCGTGCCGAGATTGCGCGCGAGAATGCTTCAATCGAGGAGTGGGTGCGCAAAGGATATATAATTGTGACACCTGGCAACGTCACTGATTACGACTACATAATTGCCGATGTGGACGGCTTGATGTTGCAATATAACATCACGGCGTTCGCGTACGACCCGTGGAATGCCAGCAGCGTAGCTCCTAAGCTCGTGGAGCGAGGCCTGCATCTTGAGCCATTTAGCCAAACTATTAGCAACTACGCCCTCCCGACTAAGGAGTTCGAGCGCATCGTCGGTCTGGGCATTGTCGACCATTACGACAACCCTGTTGCGCGCTGGATGCTCAGTAATGTGGTTATCCGTCAAGATGTCAATGGGAACCGTCGCCCTGACAAGGGCAAATCGAGCGAAAAGATTGATGGCATTGTCGCCGCGATAATGGCATTGGGCCAGATGATATCAGATAGCGCTGCGCAAGCGAATGTCTACGAGCGCCGTGGTCTTCTTGGGTTCGATGAGGAAGATGAGACTAACAATAATAATATATACGACTATGGATATGACGAAGACGATTATTAGTGTCGCCGACAAAGATTTAATCTCAGGCGTAAAGGGATTTATCGCGAGATACATCCAAAATAGGGCCTTCTTTAACACATGCCAAGAGGCCTACGAGTTTACCGAGCAACAATATAGTGCCGTGACTGGTCACCGCCGATACAGCGATTATGACAGCTTCCGCGTGGCCCAAAGTAAGTATTATAAAAGAACGCGTAGAGGTTAGCCCCTACGCTTCAATGCCTCCTCAATTATCGCGCTAAGCGTCACGCCCCTTGTTTGCGCCTCCCTGCGGATAGCCTCGGCTAAATATGCAGGGAGCGTAACCCCTATTGTCGTTCTCCCCTTCCGCGGTCGTCCAGCGCCCTCGCGCTTGCCACCATGTGTATTAGTTGTTTCCGCCATGCTCATATATACTTTTTAAGACACATTTTTACAAATAAAGTGAGAAAAGGTGTGCCACCCTATTTATTTTGTTACCCTCGTTAACATAATCGTACCCCATACCCATAATAATTTTGTTACAACGAGAACAAGGTATTATGGGTGTTTTTGCAAATATATACAAGCGATTGACGGGCAAGATCCCCGTTATCATTACGACTACCACGGAGCGGTCGTCCAACGAGCCAATTACCGTTGACAGTGCGACGAAGATAGCCACAGTCTACTCATGTGTCCGAATCATATCGGAGGATTGTGGAACCTTCCCCATCCACGTCAAGCAGAGGACCGAAGACGGCAAGCGCATAACCCTGTACAACCACCCAGTTGCGCGAGTGCTTCGTCGCCCCAATCCTCATACGTCAGGCGTAGACTTCAGGTGCGCGCTGATTGCGTCAGTTGAGCTAAGGGGCAATGGGTATGCTCATATATCTGAGCGTGACAAGCAGGGACACCCTACCCGAATCGACCTACTGGATCCTCGCGAGGTGACTCCGCTTGTCGGCAAGACAGACGTCTACTATGCTATTGGCGAGAATTTACTGGTACCATCGCGCGACATCATCCACATCAAGGGGTATGCTCCCGACGGCATCGTCGGGAAGAGTCCTATAGACGTCGTATCTGACACATTCGAGAACGCGGTAAATACGGCTAAGTTCTCAAAGAACCTGTACAAAAATGACCTCAAGAGCGCTGGTGTATTTACTGTCGATACGGAGCTTTCCAAGGAGGCTTATGAGCGCCTTAAGAATCAGCTGACGAAAGAGTGGTCGAGGTTACATGCCTCGTCACGACCTCTGATATTGGAGGGTGGCACCAAGATGTCGACTGTGACCATCACGCCCGAAAATGCGCAGTTCATCGCAACGAAGCTACAGACGATTGACGAGATAGCAGCTATATTCCGCGTGCCACCACACAAGGTGGGTGACTGGACTCGCGGCACATATAGCAATAATGCGCAGGCTAATCTCGAGTACTCGACAGAT
This sequence comes from Alistipes sp., assembly GCA_017503575.1. Taxonomy (GTDB): domain Bacteria; phylum Bacteroidota; class Bacteroidia; order Bacteroidales; family Rikenellaceae; genus Alistipes. Next base: position 2,895 of record JAFVSV010000097.1, read on the forward strand.
TGTATTCGCCCACTCTTGGTCAAGGTCGAAGAGGAGTTGAATCGCAAGCTATTCCTCGAAGTCGAGCAGGGCGAGTACTATGTCGACATCAACTATAAGGCGCTCTTGCGTACAGATTTGTCGGCACAAATGGAGATATACAACAAGATGTTTAACATCGGCGTCTATTCGCCTAATGATATTCGCCGCATGGAGGATCTTGAGCCATACGAGGGCGGTGACAAGTACTTCGTGCCTGTAAACCTGGCTATAAACGATAAGGATTATAACTCAATACAAGATGGACAATCTGAATAACATAGAATTGCGCCGCTTTAATGCGGCACCAGAGCTCCGCGTTGAAGTAGTCAACGACGAGCATGGGCGAGCTCAGCGATACCTGAGTGGCTATGCCGTGCTATTCGAGCAATATTCTCGCTCGTTCTGGGATGAATGGGTCGAGGTAATTGACCGCAATGCCTTCACTAATGCCGACATGTCGGATGTGGTGATGGTCGTCGACCACTCAAGAGAGGTGGGCGATATTCTCGCGCGCTCGAAAGATGGGGTTGGGACATTAGAGATGTCGATTGACGACAATGGCATTATGTTCCGCTTCCCAATTCCCGACACGACGACTGGCCGAGACTTGTATGAGCTCATCGCTCGTGGGGATGTCACAGAGTGCAGCTTCGCATTCTGGGTTCGCAAAGACCAGTGGACCTATGACATGATCATCGATGGCAAGAAGATGGATGTGCGCAGAATCATCGAGGTTGAGAAACTCGCGGATCTATCTATTGTTATGCGAGGGCAATACTCGCAAACATCAGTAGGCATAGACGAGCGCGCATTGGCTCGTTCGGTGCGTGAAGCGTCAACAGCGCAAAAGACAATGTCTGTGGCAACGGCGAAAGCAATATGCAACCTATAAATAGATATTATGGCAAACATTAAGGAACTTACAGAAAAGCGTGCGGCCATCAACGAGGAGATGACTGCATTGGCTCACGCGCCAGAGAAGCGCGGTGAGGTCAACATGACAACAGAGGAGCTTGACGCATTCGAGGAGAAGCGCGCCGAGCGTGACAAGATTGACCGACAGCTCAAGGCGCTGGAGGCTATCGAAGAGGAGGACAAGCGAAGCGCGATGAGCAACCATAAGCAGCTAATGGCAGAGGAGCAGAGCGCCTTCGAGTGTCGAGCATTCTTGAACTACATGCGTGGCACAGCCACACCAGAGGAGCGCGCTGCGCTTACCATCGAGAACTCGGGTGTACTCGTCCCCACAGACATCGAGCGAGACATCTTCATTGGCGTACAGGGCGCATATGGTGTGCTGCCTCACCTGGACCTTCGCGTGACTAATCACGCTCATGCGATGACATTCCCATACGTCACAGGCGACATGGACCTTCAGAAGGTGGAGATTGGCCAGACTACATCGGAGGGTAGCGCATCGTTCAAGGGCGTGACTTTGGGTGCAATCCCATACAAGCTCGCGACAATCCCTGTTTCTGAGACTTTGCTTAAGGGCTCCGACGCTGACGTACGCGCAGCTATCGTAGCGTTGTTTACCGAGCACATCGGCCGTGGCCTATCTAAGAAGGCTATCACGTCAGGCACCGACACCAAGGATATTGGCGCATTATTGCCAAAGGTTACCGAGGTCTCAGCCGTTGGCGATACCATTACCTTTACCGACGTCATCAATACTCGTGCAAAGGTCAAGGCTCCATACAACATCGTGGGTCGCGCTTCATGGCTCTGCAACTCGAATACGAAGAATGCTTTGCTCGGTCTTGTTGACAAGAACGGCAGACCTTTGTATATCGAGACTCTTACCGCTGGCGAGCCTGACCGTCTCCTTGGCCACCCAGTCATCATCGATGACAATATGCCTGACATCGGCGTTGGCAATACCGCATTGGTATTCGGTGACCTTAAGGCATACAAGATGCGTATCGTTGACGGCATCCAGATTAAGATCTACAACGAGTCGAAGTACTCGGAGCAGGGCTGTATCGGTATGCAGGCATTCGTGACTGCCGATGGCCGTCCAGTAGTCGAGGCAGGTTCAATCGAACCATTGGCAGGTCTAAAGTTCTAACGCTATGACCACAATACTCGATAGGGTTTATCCTGCTGGCATCATAAGCGATATCGTCGCACAGCATCTCCGCATACCTGAAGATGCGGAGGTGCTACATGCCAATGCGTGTATGTGTGTACGAAATGCGTTTGATGTGGCCGAAGCCTACACAAATAGGATTATTGTCGACTCTCTCGTGACTTTCCACTTTGAGGAAGTCGACACCCGTATCGAGCTGCCTACGGCACCTGTCAAAGAGGTTGAAGAGGTGCGCTATCGTCACACGGATGGTGAGTGGCGCACTCTCGACTCCTCGGCATACCAGCTCGTGAGCGATGCCCATAGAGCCTATATCATCATATCCGAGCAACTTGCATTTGCAACAAATCAAGGGCCAAGAATAGAGGTATCTGTCAGATGTGGCTATGATGAAGATGGTGACTATGCTCTACCTGGTTCAATACGTCAAGCCGTGATGCTAATGGCTGGCACGTTCAATAGTTTTGAGGGCGATGCACAAGTCGGCTCTGTCGCAGAGCTTCCAATGAGCGCTCGCTATCTATTGTCACACTATCGAATATTACCATATGGCGGCTGATACTAAGGTGATGTTGTGCACGATTTCGCAAGTTCGTGATGAGTACGGCCAAGTCGTTGGCGACCCTATCCCTTGGCGAGAGTGTTACTGCGAGGTAACACGCACGGGGGGATCAATGAGGACATTTGCAGGGAGACTCGCCAGTGAATACTCCATGGTGCTCACCACATATTGGCAAGAAGGGATTGAGTCTATTCGCTTTGTAGAGGTGGATGGGAAACTCCTCTCCGTCGACGATGTGGTGCCAGAGACGCGCCCAGGGCGTCATAAGATGGCTCATATTGTAACGCAAATGCGAGATAAGAGCTATGGAGACTGATATAAAGGTTGAGGGACTTGAGCAGATGCACGCCAACATGAAGGCGTTGCAAGACAAACTCAAAAGGAAGGCTCTTCTAAAAGCAATGCGGCCAGGGGCAAAGGAGTTTCAGCGAGCAGTCAAAGCAGAAGCACCTAAGCGGGTCGGCTATATTAAGAGGTCGGTGCAAGTGCGAACCATTAAACGCACACGTCGAGATGCGAAGACATCGGCGTCGCTGGGCGTAGCCATGAATAAGAAGATATATCCGTGGCGTGGGAAAATGGTCAAACCATTCTATGCGTGGTTTGTTCACAATGGCACAGCGCGAGGCATAACGCCTAATCCATTTGTAGAACGGGCGTTCTCATCGCTCGCCGATAAAGTCGGAGATATGATTATAGTTAACCTCAATATTAAGTAAATGACAGATTTATTAAATAAAGTAAACAGCATTGTGCCAACGTATCCTGGCGAGGTGCCCGAAGATGCAAGACTACCATACGCATTTTACGCATCCACAGATAGACCGATCTTAACAAAAGATGGCGTTGCAGGCTATGAGGGAGATATGACACTATCGATTGTATCTCCGGTAAAAAAGACTTCGCGAGGCATAGCAGATAGAGTTATCACTGCTATAAATGGCAAAAGTTTCGGGAGAACAACAGCTTTCCTTACTGAAGTAACGGATGATGAAGATTTAGAGCAGGGGCTCTATATGACAACTGTAATATTTAACACTTTAAGTCAGAAATAATATGAGTATTATTAAAGGTAACGACCTCGTGGTGCAGATAGACGATAAGAATACCTATCACGCCACATCACATCAATGTAATATTGATGCCAACTTCGAGGAGTATGAGACAAAAGATACCGACGGCAAGCAGAATGTCCTTATAGGTCATTCAGGTACTGCCACCGCTGATGGCCTGGTGAATGTCGGAGATACGACTGAGCAGACCCCAGAGGATGCGATGGATACCCCAGCCATCATTGACGCGATGCTTACAGGCAAGAAGGTTACCATTACGTTGATGATTGCCAACAAGACGTATACCGCAGATGGTTGGATTACCAACGTATCTCTTTCAGGAAACGTGGCAGCTAACGCTACCTACAACGTGTCTATCAAGTTCAACGCGCTTAAATCCGCAGTATAGCCATGTTGACAAGTATTGAGTGCGCAGGAAAACCTTATTCGGTTGACTTCTCATTGATGACAGCTCTCCAGCTGTGTGAGAGATACGATGTTGATGTAACTGGATTAGCCGAGCTTTTCAACAGCATGACATCACAGCGCCAGAAGCTCGACTTCATTATTCAACTTGGAATAATCGCTATCAACGACGCCGCCATGCGAGAGCATCGTGCCGAGCGAGTTGACGAATTTGACGTACGCGACATGTTAACTCTTGATGTGTCGTTTGGGCAGGTCCTCATTGAGGAGTTGTTCAAAGCATTGCAAGTTGAAGAGGTTTTCCCGAAGCCGCCGAGAAAGGCGGCGCGCAAGAGCAAAACGGCAGCCGAAGAGTAACCAAATCGCTCTTATTGGCAATTGGGGTGGGCATGATGCACATGTCGCCCTCTGAGCTCTTCTCGCTGACATTCGCGGAGTTCTCTGCCGCATACCGAGGGTGGCAGAGACAACGCGATGTCGACGAGCAAAGGAGTATGGATAGAACACGATGGCTCGCGGCAGCCGTCATCGGGCCATGGATGAAGAGCCATAAGCCAGTTACTGACCTATTCCCAATGCCGTGGGATAGGGATTATAATGTGGACTCTAATAAAAGCATTGAAGAGGATATCGAAGCGCGTCGCGCGAGGGTCGCCAAAATTTTAGAAAACAGACAAAAAAATGAGTAAGTTAGCATCGCTAATGATTAAAATCTCAGCCAATGGTGCACAGGCTGAGGCTCAGTTGAAAGCGCTCGAAGCAAAAATGGAGGGCTTTAGTAAGCGCGCGTCATCCTTCGGTAATAAAATAACGAAGACGCTTACCCTCCCTCTCGTGGCACTCGGTGGCGTAAGTATTAAGGCTGCTGATACGCAACTTAAGGCTGAAGCAAAATTGCTCACGGCCTTAAAACAACGCGAAGATGTCCAGCGAAGATTAATAAAGCAAGCTGCTGAATTGCAAAGCAAGACGGTATTTGGAGATGAAGAAATTATCGGTCAACAAGCCTACCTCGCAGCATTGGGGCTTGCTGAACAGCAAATCAACGAGACCATAAACGCAGCCGTAGAGTTATCAGCGGCACTCGGCATGGAGTTAGAGGCTGCCGTGAAAAATCTCGCAAAGACCTATGGCGGTCTGACTGGCGAGCTTGGCGAGAGCATCCCAGCACTCAAAGAACTGACCGCCGAGCAGCTTAAGCAGGGCGCCGCGATAGACTATGTTAACAAAAATTACAAAGGCTTCGCGGAACAGATGGCAAAAACTGGAGCTGGCCCGCTGCAACAATTGAAAAACAAGCTCGGGGACATGGCCGAGAAACTTGGCACTGCGCTCCTGCCTGTCATCCAAAAAATTGCAGAGTGGCTTGGCAAACTCGCAGATTGGTTTAATAATCTCACGCCTGCGATGCAAGAAATGATTGCTGGAGGTATAGCTATTAGCGCAGCATTCGGACCTGTCGTATCTGTTATTGGTCGATTATTATCTTTGTTGCCAACACTTAAAGCAGCGTTTTTAAGCATAACACCTGTAATTGCCGCAGCAACAGCCGCCATAATAGCATTTTCATCATCGGCTCGCAAGTCTGCACATGCACAAGCTATGGCATCAATCGACGAAGAAAGAGCCAGAGAGGAATCAATGCGGGACCTTAATAAGCAAGACCTTCGACAAAAAGCGGACCTGCGTTACTCTAATTATAGCATGGACGATATTAAGCGTGAACGCGCTTTATTGGAGGAATTTCGGACTACTATAATAGATAATGTTCCATTTCTGCCTGGCAATGAACACTTCCGCAATATACAATTCCGAGAAGAGACTTTATTTTACCAAGCTGGCAGAGATACTCCTCGCATGGGAGCTTGGTACCTCAGCGACTCGGAATTTTACCAGATACAAAAGGATGCCCTGGATGCTCGCGAGAAAGCATTGCAGGGAGTCAATGCCGTGATTGATGAAGAGAATACTTCATTAGGGCTCATTGGCAAAATCCAATCACGAATTGATGAGTTGCAAGCTGCTATGCCATTTTTAAGTACTAAAGAAGATATAGCAGCTGCTAACGACGAACTCGCAAGACTCAACGATGAGTTAGAGTTCTACACGAATTTGACCAATAAAACTGCTGTGCGCCAAGATACAATTGGCACAAGCGCCCCACAATGGGGGATTGGCCCAATCGCCCAGACGGAACTCGACATGAGTCACATGACAAGTGTCTGGGAGAAGGAGCGTGAAGAGTTGGCGCGCCAGGCAGATGCAACAGCCGCGCTCTCAGAGGAGATATCGAATGTTTTGAATGCTGCATTTACTAATACAGCCATAGCTATCGGAGAGGGACTCGGAGCGCTAATAACAGGCGAAGAATTTGACCCATTGAAAAAGATATTAGGCATATTCGGCGACTTGCTCAAAGAGCTGGGGGCGGCATTAATCGCTTATAGTGCCGCGCTTGAAGCATTCAAATTGGCTATTAGGTCAATGAACCCATGGGTCGCACTTGGCGCTGGTGTGGCACTGATTGCCGCTGGTACTGCCGTTGCGGCTTTGGCAAATAAACCAGTCAAATTAGCACGAGGTGGCCTGGCCTATGGTCCCACACTCGCAGTCGTGGGAGATAATGCAGGGGCGGCACATGACCCAGAGGTTATCGCGCCACTGTCCAAGTTGCGCGAATATGTGGGAGGTCAGCGTCTTGAACTTGTTGGCGATGTAACATTTGAGATAGCTGGCGACACAATGCGCGCAGTGCTCGGCAGAGAGAATATACGATTAAGCACTTTGGGATAATATGGCATATGGGGTAAAATATTCGTGCGAGTGGCGCTCGCCAATGCGCGACCAACGATTATATCTAATAGAGATACTCGAAGATGGATATAGTGGCGATGTATCGCCATTGTATCCCACTGGTGATATGCTTACGATAACGCAAGGACAAATAGATGACGATGAGCTCGTAGCATTACGAGGCAGTCAGGCTACGCTATCGCTGTTATGCGTCGATGATGGCGACCCATACACCGAGTTATTCTCGACCGACCCAATGCGTTATATGCTCCGCGTGCGAGTATCACGAGGTCTCCGATGGATGAATTACTGGCAGGGGTATTTATCATCGTCATCATATTCACAAGCATACGCCCTACCCCCGTACGGCGTTACGCTAAAGGCTGTTGACGGATTGGCGCTACTTAAAGATATCCCATACCTCAAAGACGATGGCACACGCTACGAGGGCGTTGCAAGCCTCTCTACCATAATATCCAATGTGATGGCTCATATCACAAGTACCAAAGTGATATATATGCCAATTGCCCCGATATCACCTGAGCAGTCAGGGCATACTCTTGACGCTATTGGCGTAGATGCGGCTGCCCTTTACTCATCATTTGACAAGCAGGATGTTCCATCGTGCTACGATGTGTTGGAGGCCGTGCTGAAAACAATGGGGCTGCAAATATTCTTGTCATACGGCATGTGGCGAGTGCGTTCGATAGCGTCGCTTATCACGACAAATAGAGAGATTATTGATACATCTATTAATAACGGTGGAGAGAGCATTCCTCTATTTGTGAACGATGGCAGTGACAAGGGTGTATCTGTGAGCGCTACGCTCTCATTGCTTGCACCATATAAGTCGATGAACGTCGAGCGCCCAGAGCCTGAGGAGGCTGAAGACATGAGTACATCTATGCTTGACGGGAAGCGCTGGCACAAGATAGTTGGCACATTTAGTCTTAATCTTTGGACTAAGGGCGACGATTATTTGCGAATGCAAGTGTCGCAACCGAAGAGAAATGCGAAGAATTATTATGGGGCATACTACATCGTAGATACCCCCATTAGCTCGGCCGACAATCTGCAAATATCTGCCAGCATAGACCTATATAGCTTGTGGCACCAAGAGAAGAGTGTGCGCATTGGCCTATATATGCAAGATGTTAATGACGCGGATACAGGCGCGTGGCTCAACTCAAGCATCATAGGCTCGATAAATGAGGATGGATTATTTGAGTTTCCGCATAATGTATACGCTTGGCGTACTGACGAGAGTAAATGGGGCAAAGTCACAGGCGCAGATGCCGATGACTTCTACCTTACTACTACGACTGAGGTTAAGATTGCCCCATCAGGCTATCAGCCATTCGCCATCCCATGCCCTATATCTCGCTTGGTTCAGACACAAGTTAGCGCGTCGGCCAATGGCATGCCGCCATCTGGCACATACAAGCTAATAGTTATTCTTGTGGGGCCCAAAGGCGATGTTATGCCTCCAGTGGAAATACGAGCGCCCCAGATAAGCATTTCTCAAGGTGAAATTGTCGATGATGTATTTTTCACATCGGCCGACATATCAAACGAAGGCCTCGGCAGCATTAGCTACAATCAGCACTTTGGAGATAGTTGGGTTACGCTTGGGACTGGGAGCCGCCTTGAAGCACCACTCATCAACGTGACCAGCAACTCGACAATACATTCTTTCGTTGCGCCAGCTAAACGAGCATTGCTCGCAGATATGATGGCGACCGATATTCAACACCTCCGCGGTGATGTGGCTCGTCAACTTGAGGGGGAGGTATATGTTGACCATTTCCTCGACCTTGACGCATTATGGCACGATAGAGATGGGCGCACATATTACACGAATTATATCAAGAGGCTCGTGCGCCGTGGTCTATACTACTTGCAGTTGCGCCAAATTCCAACGCGCAAAAGTGTCGATGGGCGTTCAGTATCGATATACGCAATAGATAAAATCGTAGGGCTCGACACATCAGCATACATGGCGGTGAGTAATTCCCGATATCTCTACCGCTACGATATAATGTCGGATGAGGTTATTAAGGTGCTCGACGTGCCAACGAGCACATATCCTCTGACGCTTAACGAGGGCCAGCGTTGCGTATCCGTCATCACTTTCGATAGCGTATGGTATACACTTATCGCCTACGACACACATGGCAATGAGTTGTCGCGCATTGAACACGCAAACGGGCTTGTCACATTTGGGCAGCCATACTACGATGTTGTATTTCGTTCGGCGCGTTTTGACGCCAATATTAACGTGTGGACGCTTGTCGGCGGCGACGATACTGTAACCTACACCCAGATGATATCGCATGATGGGCTCGACCTTGGGCGAAGCGTATACTCTTTGTCAGCTACCTCTGCCACGGAGTTCCGCCTTATGCCTAATGGATATACATTCATTAGTGCGCCATCAGGCACATCATCATACCAGTCATATTGGCACAATAACGCGGCTCATAAAACAGGTGTGGCCGTTTTGTGGGAGCAAAATATCAAAATCGTTGCAGCCAATGAAGTGTACCTGATGTTGGCAACAGCTGGGAAGATTGCACTATACGCACGCACTGACACAATGATGGGAATAGCCGACACGCCACTCATAGAAGAGGGTGATAGCTACTGGAGCTTTGTCGACATGAACAATGCGCTTGTGTTACTTCGAAGTGTCGATGGCACCGCTGCCAAGGTATACGATGGGCGAACTGGCGAGGTACACGAATTACCTTCTGCAATGCTATCAGCAGATACGTTGCTATGGCTTAGTTCTGATTATGTATACGCAGCGACAAGAAATGGAGCGTCGTATACAATAACGAGCATACAAGTATTACCACGCAGTGGGAGTGCCGCCACATCTGGGTACTTACAGACCAACGAAGGTCTTAATATTATTACTGCCGAGAATGAAGCGATACTGCTCGCTGCGGTAGATGGCGGCGCGTCGGGGTCAGAGACAGATGGATATCGCCTATCCTTCACTGGTGACGAGGTTGAGAAACGATTGAAGCTTGCAGGCACAGCATACCAGAAGCCTATAACGGGTATCCCATTCAAGGATATTGATAAGGACGCATTTGTCCCGATTGATGGGGAGGGTGATGGGCTCGTAGGAGCATCAGACTTGCGGACAAAACTTAATCTAAAAATATTAAGCGATGAGTAAGGAGTTACGAGTATATTGCCCTACGATGGCACGTTTCAATGCAGCGTTGGAGGCAGGGGAAATCGACGACACACAAGAGGTATATGTTGCAGAAATAGCCTCATTGTGGAAGAATGGGAAGTTTCATCCATATGTATACCTCGACGACTACCTTAAGAAGGGCGATGCGTACACTAAGAGCGAGGTCGATAATAATATAGCCTCACTTGAGGATTATGTTAACGACGAGCTAAACAAGAAAGTCGGTAAAACCGACACTATCAACGCGAATATGGTATCTGAATTGGCATACGCAGCGACAGGTGGTACCAGAACCGCTCCGATTATCGCAAATAGAATACCTCAGCTTCGCGCAGATGCCTTTGCGTTCTTGCAACCAGATGAGTTTACCGTTGAGCAAGCATTTGATGGCGAGACATGGGAGACGCTTGATAGCAACTATCACATGCTACGTAGGCTGTTTACACAAGAGAATTTTAATACTGGAGTGGAAATTAGCCCATCAAGTGGAAGTTGGGCCGTAGGGTCAAAGATACGCATTACGATGTACCCGAAGGAAGCGAGAAACATCCATGTAGATTTCATCGCTATCAATATGTATTGCAATGGTCGAGCATTCGATATATCTGGCGAGTATTGTGCAAAGAACGATGATGCTCCCGTATGGCAGAATATGTTGAGGACCACATCTGTAAATGTCAATAATGTGGTCTACTTACAATACAACAATAAGTTTGGCTTTGCAGCATATAGTAGATGGGGCATTCGCCTAACGGTCACTATTACTAAGAATACGGCATATACTTCGAGAATACTTGGTATATCGGGATTTGGCAGTCAAGTCTCTGAGCTATCGTCATCTGTATCCACTGCGCCATATACATTGGGCACTCTGTGGCATTGGGACTACTTGAAGAATATCACCTTCCCTAATGGCATTACGGCGAATAGTCTGGCGATAAATGGTGGGAGCCCCAGTGCCTTGTTGCAAGGTGATGGCACGCCTATATCAAAGACGTCAATCAACTTCGACGTTATTCAATCGTCATTTATAGGCCCGAATAACGCATGGACGTCTAATGGGGTATGGCCTATATTGGCGTCGCAAATAGACGTATATAGAGCCAACAGATTGGCTTTTCTCCAAGATGATGAGTACGAGGTGGAGAAATCTACCGATGGCGGCGCCACATGGGCGACATCAGTCAAAGATGACGCTATGAGAAGAGTATTCATCGGGCTTAATAATGGACGTATAGCTATACCATCGACGACTACTGATATGATGCGTATAACTATTAAGCCAAACCCTGCGAGATACAGTCGTATTGACTTCTTCTACATGTGGGTAGGTTGTCCATCAGAGGGCAATACATTTGCTAAAATAGAGTTTTCGACAGCCACAGCGCCAGACACATGGGGCTTGCATAGCACTGCGACAATCTCTGGACTTAGTGGCCCAAATATGATGAAGTATCGACGTTTGTTTGGCAGTGGTTCCTCTGTAGCAAATGTACGTTTCACAATATACAATACGGCGGGCCATGCTACCGGCACAAGCGTACAAGGCATCCAAGGACATGGTAGTAATGCGTGGGGCGATATTAACAATATGTACCTGTCTGGGCACTTGTACTCATGGGATGTGTCGCAGAATGCCAAGTTTCCCGCCAAAGTTGTCGCTTCGTCATTCGAGGATAGCAATGGTAATGCTGTGATGCTTGCCAAAGACATCCCCACCGAGGTCGCTACGGCAACGCAGAAGAGTGAGAACTTAAGTGCGAGCGGCAGTGTGTCCATCAGTCCCAATATAATGTATGAGTATAATGCAGGAGGGCTTGGAGAGTCTTCAAGTTTCGTGCTACCGATGTTGTTTATGCCATCGGGTGATTATGACCATGTATGGATGTTGAGATTGCCAGCAATAGCGACAAGCTCGATATTGTCGTACCCATACACTATTAAGTGGAAGGATGGTGTAGCGCCAACCTTCAGCGAGTCGTGTACTCTCGAAATATATCTTAAGAAGATAGATACGGGAGAGATTATTGGCGAGTGGAAAATTTACAGATAGATATGGATATAGGAGGAATAATAACATCGTTAGGCGTGATTATACTGGGGTACTTCCAGTATAATCAGCACGCCAAGAATAAGCTCACGGATGAGCGGATACGACTGCGCGAGGCCGAGGATAAGGCCAAGCGCAAGCAGCTTAAGAGGGCGGTGAACGACATCGTGCGCGAGCTTCACAGATTGCTCATCAAGACCGACGCGCAACGTGCGTATATAGTGCAGCCGCATCCTTTGGATAAGGCGAAGTTCATCAGCATCGAGTACGAGGTGGTGAGCGAGGGCATGACGGAGATAGCCCAACAGGTGCATAGGCTTCCTATTAGCTCGTTCAGCAGCTTCGTAACCGAGCTATCGTCGCGCGACTTCATTCTATGGAAGTCACAATCAGATGTCAAGGATGGCAGGGCAAGAGCTATCATGCACAACATAGGCACAGAGAAGATGGCGGTATGCCGCATGATGGATGACGATGACGTGTGGCTCGGCAATGTGGTACTCGACTTCGACGAGCACCAGACGGTAGAGCCAGTATACCTCCGTGACAAGATGGGCGAGGTGGCCAACACCATCAAGTACATCTTACCTGAGATAGAAGAATAGACCTTTTTCGTGACTTCACGCAAAAGGTAACAAAGTGTAACCGGTTGATTTGATAACCTATTAGATAACTTTTGACTATGGCAATTGTAGAAAAACTCGTACCATTCATCCTGAAGTGGGAGGGTGGTTTTGTAGACGACAAGCACGACCGTGGCGGTGCGACGAATAGAGGTGTCACCATAGGCACGTTTCGTCACTTTTACGGCCAGGCGCGCACCGTCGATGACCTCAAGAAGATGAGCCACGCTCAGTGGGAAAAGATATTTATGGCTGGCTATTGGCTACCATGGAAAGCTTCAGAAATCAAGAGCCAGGGCATAGCCAATATCGTCGTCGACTGGGCATGGGCGAGCGGCACGACAACAGCGATATGTCAGGTGCAGCGCATATTAGGCGTGACCGTTGACGGCATCGTTGGCGATGAGACGCTGACGGCTATCAATAAGCGCGAGGCACGCGAGCTCTTCGACATAATCAAGCGAGCACGCATCGACTTTGTAAACCAAATCGTGCGTAACAACCCTACGCAAGCACGCTTCTCGCGGGGGTGGGTAAACAGGATTAACGACATCCCGTTCGAGGGGTAATAAATATTACGACAATGAAAATCATTCACAACAAGTTCATCCCATTTGGGGACTTCGGCCTAATGAACATATTAGGCTTGGTATTCAGCAAACTACCATCGGAACTTATATCTCCGAGGTCTAAACGGCATGAAGGTACGCACACCTATCAGCAGTATGAGCTGCTGGCGACAGGCGCCATCCTCGCGCTTATCCTATGCAACATCTATGCCTCATGGTGGTATCTATTGGCACTGCCCATCGTGCCATTCGCTATCTATGCGTTGGCATTCTTCGCGGAGCTTGTGCGACCGCCATACCACAATGCCAAAGAGTTCTTCGAGGGCAAGAGGTTATGCGATAAGGTTAAGGCCATTCCTGCGTGGTTTGCCAAGGTATGGGTAGATGCGTATCGAGACAACTGTTTCGAGCGCGAGGCGTATATGAATGATGACAACCCCGAGTACCTGGCTACTCGCCATCTATTCGCGTGGCTGTGGTATATAATTCCTCGCGATGAACGGAAATAGATTGATAACCGTACTTGTCGCCATCATCTTCGTTGGCGCTGTGGTCGGCTCGTTTTTCTTCGGCCGGACGACTGTTAAAGACACGCACGCCCCGACGACTAAGATAGAGCGGGACACAATAATTATACGCGATACGGTGCGGGAAAGTTACCCCGCTGCAGTAGATAAAAAAAAGGTCGGCTCTGTAGTTGTTAAGGCTCCCGTCGTAGCGACCCCAGCTAAAGATAAGGCGAGGGACACCGTATATATTCGCGATACAGTGTGGGTGGAGCTATCTATGGAAGAACGAGAGTACAAGGGCATGGATTATCGCGCTGTCGTGGGCGGTTACAACCCATATCTCAAGAGCATTGAGGTATACCCCACAACAGAGTATATAACGAAGACCGAGACCGTTACAAAGCGCAAGCGATGGGGCGTATCTATCGGCTTGCAGGGTGGGTATGGTATAACGCCCAAAGGGTGGCAACCATACGCAGGGCTTGGCGTCACGTTCGGCTACAACTTTTAAGTAAAATTATATACAAAAAATATGCAAAATTATATATTTATCTATTGGGATGACTACGGCTAAGGCATAGCTACATAGCAGGGGAAAAAGAAACCCCTGCCGCACCCTAAAGAAGCGTCCAACAATCAATAGTAAGTGCATCCGCACCACGGCAGGGGTAATTCCCTAACGGGGCAGATGCACCTTTTAGTATACTGTAATTGTTGGACCTTGCAAAGTTATAAATAAAATGGGGAAATGCAAGCGCGAGAAAGAAAAATCGCAAAGAACAATAGACGACCACAACCAAGTACACCAGATTAACGAAGAGCTGAAGGCTCAATATGGGAAAGATTACTATGGCTTTTATAGATCATATATTTGCGAAAAGATATGGGAGCGGCTTCCTAATAATAACAAATATCATCTTAAGTACATAGCCCAAATCCTCAATCATACTAAGCTGTCAAAGATTACTTGACAGCTGGAGTCTTTTTGCCGAATTTGTCAAAACATATTTCCACGATGTCAAAAGTTAACTCGTTGTTCGGGTGGCGATTATAGACCTTTGTGTCAAGGAACAATAGTGTTCCCCCCAACATAAAAGTTTATCATTATGTCACACGTTAAAACAACAGATGGCTACGACGTTAAGGTGCCATCAAACGGTCAGGTTAACCTGAACACCGTACTCGGTGCCCTCGGTACCGCTGGCTTTGCTGGCATCAACCTACGTAATCTCGTGGGTGGGCTTTTCAATCAGGGGACATTCAACGGGATGGATCTTAATGCCATCCTCGGGATGTTGATTCCTCTGCTCACTCAGATGGGCTGCAACTGTCAGCCAACCTGCAGTGAGGATCACTTCGTAACTCGTTACGAGTTGGAGACTGAGAACAAGCTCGCTGCAAAAGATGCAGAGATCGCTTTGCTCAAAGCAAACACGTACAACGACCAGAAGGCGCTGGAGTTGTACAAGTACATCGATGGCGAACTTCGTGGTATTCGTGAGTTCATCTGCGAGCAGAAGGTGCGCAACCAGGGCAATGCCGATGCTATCCGTGAGTTGTCACGTGACATCGATGCAAAGGTGGCGCTTGAGGCCGAGCGTCGTTGCTGCGCTGACCAGCGCATCGTTGCCTATGTAAACGGCACTTTTGCACCAAAGGCGGTGGCTGAGTTCACCCCTGATGCAACAGCCACATCAGTCCTCACAACTTACAACCCATTGTGTTGCGAGTGCGCCAAGTAATCATTGGGAGGGGTAACACCCTCCCTCTTTTAGTAACTATTAAAAATAGATAGTATATGGCAAGCATAGATAAGTTAGGCGAGGCTCTCACCGAGTGGGGCATGAATGTAGCTAAGAGCGTACTTCCTAATGTACAAATTCCCCAACAGAGCACCATAGGCAAGTTTATGGGTATGCTCGGAGTCGACATCTCAACATACAACATATATAACGAGCTCGGCTTTTTACTAAAGCCAACGATGCGCACGATGGTCGCGCCAATGCTTAATAAATACCTTGGTGGCATGACAGATGCAGAAGTGGAAGCTTTGGCCATGGAGTATGTGGAGGCATTCCGCTCTCAAGCGGCAGAGAAAGGATATGTAAACTTGTTCGGCTTGCAAGTTGGCTCAAATGCCTTCGATGGGCTAAGAGATATTATCACCTCTAAATTTAACAGCAATGTATAAAAATATAGTAAAAGAGAACTACGCTAAAGTCAAGGGTGATGATAGCGTAATGTGGGCGAGTGTCGAGCTCGTTTCGGAACTTCTCGAAGAAATAAAAGAGCAGAACAAAGAGCGCTACTGGAAATTTATGAGAGACACGCATGAGCTCATGTATGGCCGACACTTTGACAAGGCATATGCAGAGTGGCAGGTTGAGAAAATGGGGCATCGTTCTCCAGATGGTCATGAGCATCGTGGTGCTCACTGGACGCTTGAGCAGACAACGGAAGTCTATCACAAATATAAATCTAAGCTACCCAGTGAGGTCAACCCATACGACTTCTATGTGGCGCTGAATAGTCAATACCACGACTATTGGTGCTGGGCTAAGAGTGTGTTTGCAACTGATGGCGAAGCAGAGCAGGCTATCATTGATGGTGCGGTTCGCTTCTGGTTTATGGACGACGATTGGCCCACACCGACAAAGGTATGGGAGTACTTCAAAATGCGCAAAAGTTAGATAATATTACGATAATATAGCAAACTATATCCAATCATATTGTTATATATCAACTTATTGCGCTAATACATTTAGGTTTGGGTTAGTAGTTTTTACAGAATTTGTTTCTGGAACACAGGGAGCCGTCGTGAGACGCCTCCCTGTTGTTTTTTATATTCTGTAAAAACTACTGACGATTCTCGCGGCGTGGCAGAGTAACCTGCGAGGTGTGATGTCTGGCGCGTTGCGTTGCAACATATAGGCTGTGAGGTATCGTTGCCATTTGTGAGCAAGCTCCCACAGCACGATACCTCACAGCCTACG
>JAFVSV010000098.1 GCA_017503575.1 Alistipes sp.
AGTTAAATGTTGGTCGCAATACTCGTGGTCGTTAATAGTGTAAGACGGTGTGCGTTGTGCAGAGGCGTCGCTAAGGGTGCTCGTTAGCATAACGCCTACGAGTGTTAATAGAAGATAGATATTTTTCATAGTGCTTATTTTGGGTTATTTAGCAAAGGTAGTTATATTATCGAAAAACGCAAAGCCTAATCGCAGATATTTTACTGAAGAGGCCGATTAATGCAGTGAATATAGGGATATTCAGCAGTGTTTTCATTCGGGGATTTGATTGAAGCGTCGCAATAGTGCCGCTATCACAGCAAATTAATTTGTTGTCAGAATAGGCTACGCAACGTTAATTAGCACCGCAACCCCAATTTGTTGTTAGAAGGGGTTAGGCTTGGTTCATCGCGAAAGAAACCACCGCTGGATAGTACTTTGACGTACAGCCAGTGGTGGTTTACTTTTGGGATGGGCCGAGAATGACCCCTTATCACAACAAATTTTACATGCACTGTGTAATATCCCACACAAACGCTCTCGACCCCTGCATCTCGGTTGTCGAGTCAATCTCGCGTACGGCGTCGAGAAGCTCCTCAACCTTGTCGTCCTCGATGATGGCAAGGATGGATGTGTTCATTGATGGCCACGCATGGGTGCCATAGTGAGGCTCGCCATTGAAAGAGCCACGACCCTCGGTGAGTGCCCAGCGGGTGAAGCCACGAACACCATGGTCGTCAAGCATCTTATTAACACGGTCGGTAAGTGCCTGATTATATAATAAGAAAAATGCCTTCATAGCAATGTCGTTTAGGTGCCGGTGGGACGGTGCCCACCGACATTGATGTTATACTATTTATTCTCGTTCTGCTGCTGTGCCGCGAGCTTCTTGGCCTTAATGAATGCCTCCTCCTCGGCCTCACGGCGTGCCTTGCGAGCTGCCTTGCGCTCCTTGCGGCCCTGGAGCATCGCATATAGAGCAGGCACGATAAAGAGTGTTAATACCGTTGACATCAACAGACCACCTACTACCGAGATACCCATAGGCTGCCACATCTCCGAGCCCTCACCGATACCCATAGCCATAGGCACCATACCGAGGATTGTCGTGAGTGATGTCATAAGCACAGGACGTAGACGGCTCTTACCACCAGCGATGACAGCATCTGCCACATTCGAGCCACGCTCAACAAGCAAGTTCATGTAGTCCACCATCACAATACCATTCTTCGTAACGATACCCACAAGCATGATGGCACCAATAAGCGCGATGAGCGATAGTGGCGTAGAGGTTATCCACAGTGCGATGAAGACACCCGACATAGCGAATGGGATGGTAAACATGATGATGAATGGGTATACCAAAGACTCGAACTGCGTAGCCATCACGATATATACGAGGATGATGATAAGGATGAGCAACATAGCGATATCTCCAAATGCCTCGCCCTGGTCCTCGATAGAGCCACCGAGCTCGAATGTAAGACCCTCGGGAACATCATACTCGGCGAGCAGAGCATTAACCTCGGTAACAGCATCACCAAGAGCAACACCTGCACCTACCGAACCCTTAACGGTGATGATACGCTGACGGTTCTCGCGCTCGATAACGGGCGATGCCGACTCCTCAACAACATAACCTACGTCCTTAACACGAATCTTCGTGCCCATAGGCGTATATATTGCCATGTTCTCAACATCCTCGATGCTCAAACGGTGCTCCTTCTCGTAACGTACAACAACGTTATACTCGTCACCATCCTCACGGTACTTTGTACACTCGAAACCGTAGAAGCGGTTACGCACCATCTGTGCCACCTGTGCCTTTGTAAGGCCATACTGCGAGAGTTTCTCTACATCCCAACGAACGTTGAACTCTGGCTCAAGGTCATCACGCGAGAGCTGCACATCACGCATGGTACTGAGCGATGACATACGCTCCTGAAGGTCCTTTGCCGTAGCCATCGCAAGGTCCATATCGTGACCGAAAATCTTGATATCTACGGTACTTGCACCACCCATACCACCTTGCTGACCACCAGGGGTCACGGTGAACTCCTCGATATTTAACTCTGCCTGAAGGGCGCGTATCTCGGCACGCAACTCATCGGCAATCTCGAAGATTGTAGGACGATCCATATCCGTGAGACGTGGCAGACGGATTGTGTAGTTAATAAGGTTAGAGCCTGTTGTCTGCATCGCTGCAAAGGCGTTATCCGACGAACTCTCACCAGCCGAGGTAGATACCATGCGAACATAAGGGTACTTCTCGTTGATGAGCGAGTCTATTCTACGCGCCACCTTAACAGTCTCATCCACATGGGTATTCTGTGGCAGCTCGATAGACATCGACAGACGGGCATTATCCGTAGGAGGGAAGAACTCGGTAGGCACCTTGCTAAGGAGCATCAACGACACACCGAAGAATGCCAAGAGCACAAGGATAGTCGTCTTCTTCCACCTAACCACGAAGCGCAACATCTTCTCGTATACGCGGTCGAGCCAGCGCAAGAAGAGGTCGATAGGCTTATATACGATACCAATACCCTTATACGAGTGCTCACCACCTTCAAGCTTAAGCATATATGCCGAGAGCATAGGGGTAAGGGTGATAGCCGCAGTCGTAGACACACAGACCACGATGGTCACAATCCAACCCAACTCCTTGAAGAGAATACCCGACATACCAGGAATCATGGTCAAGGGCAAGAATACGGCAACGACAACGAGTGTCGTAGCGATAACCGAGAGCCATACCTCGTTGGTAGCGTAGATAGCTGCCTCCTTGGGCTTCGAGCCTCGCTCGATATGTGTAGTAATATTCTCCAACACCACGATAGCATCATCCACAACCATACCGATAGCGATAGAGAGCGCCGAGAGCGATATGATGTTAAGTGTTGAGCCTGTGGCATATAGGTAGATAAACGCACATATCAACGAGATTGGGATTGTAAGACAGATGATGAACGTTGCACGCCAGCGTCCGAGGAAGAACATCACCACCAAGATCACGAAGATGAAGGCGAACATGATGGTCTCAGCAAGCGAGTTGATAGCGTCGTTAATCTCCTGCGAGCCCTCGTAGATGGTCTCTACCTTACAGTCGGGAGGAAGTGTGGGGATAATCTCCGTTAGCTTCTCCTGCACCTGCTCGACGATCTCTACGGTGTTAGCACCAGTCTGCTTCTGCACCAAGATACGCACACCATTACGGCCATTGATACGCTCATCCATGGTCATCTCCTCAAGGGTATCCTCGATGGTAGCCACATCCTTAAGCATCACCTTACGGCCGCCAATGTTGGATACAACGATATTCTCCAAATCGCGGCTATCATCAAACTGGAAGTCCGACTTAAGGTTGAATGTCTGCGTACCGATGTCGAGCTTACCAGCAGGCACGTTGGCATTCTCGGCAGCGATGATGCCACCAAGGGTCTCGACACTAAGGCCATAAGACTCCAACTTTACGGGGTCTACATGCACCTGTACCTCACGCTCACGAGCACCGATGACTGCCACCGAGCCAATACCGTTGATACGGTTAAGCTCATTAACAAGCTTGTCATCAAGAATCTTTGGTAGAGCGTTATAGCTCTCATCGGCAGTTACCGAGAGCATCATCACCGGAATCATCGATGATGAGAACTTCATGACTGTAGGATACTCCACGTTGTCAGGAAGCAGTGACTGTGAGCGGCTCACAACATCACGTACGTCGTTTGCCGCCTCCACAAGATCACATCCATATTCAAACTCCAGGGTGATAATAGACACGTTATCCTGCGACTTTGAAGTAATCTTATCAAGGTTATCGACAGTATTTAGCTGATCCTCCAACACTCGAGTGATGTTGGTCTCGATATCTTCGGCATTACCACCAGGATACATCGTGATAACACTGATGTATGGAATCTCGATATCGGGATACTGGTCAACGCCAAGGTTCTTCAACGAGAAGAGACCAAAGACGATGACACCTATAAATATGAGTGCTACCGAAATCGGTTTTCGCACCGCGGTTTCATAAATTTTCATCTTTCAAAAGGTTTACCGTTTGAAACAACTTGTCGGCGTTAATTATTAACGACCTTTACCTCAGAGCCCTCAACAAGCTTATTGACTCCAGTAACTGCAATCTGCTCACCAGCCTTGACACCCTCAAAGATCTCGAGGTCTGCGCCAATTCGACGGCCATCCTTTACAAAGCGGTGATCGGCCTTGCCATCCTTGATAACATATACATAGCGCTCCGACGAACCTGTCTGCTTCTTGACGGCATCGGCAGGCACCACGAGGCTCTCGCGCTGGCTCATGGCGAATGTAGCGCGTGCTGACATACCTGGGCGAAGCTCCTCATCTCGGTTATCAATGGTAATCTCAACAGCAAAGGTGCGAGTGCCAGCGTTGATAGATGGGTTGATGCGCGATACGACGCCATCAAACACCTTACCAGGGTATACGTCGGTGCTAACAGCAACCTTATTGCCAACCTTAACGTTAGGATAGTACACCTCCGATACCTCAACGGTAGCCTTGAGCTTATCTGTCTGCATGATGTGGAGGATAGGCATCTGGGCGAAGAGGTCACCATTCTCGAAGTTACGAGCCGTAACAACACCCGAGATAGGCGATACGATCACGGTGTTCTTACGCAACTGCTCCACAGCCTCCTTCTGAAGGTTGAGCGTATTCTCAAGCTGTACGAACTGCTGCTTCGACACACCACCAGCATCGTATACAGGCTTCGTACGGTTGTATGTATCCTGTGTGATGGCAAGGTTATACTCCTGCTGCTTGAGAGTGGTATCATCAAGCTTTACGAGCACCTGACCCTTGGTCACCTTATCACCAACATCCACCATGATCTCCTTGATGTGAAGACCTGCGACTGCGGGTGTAATATTGTTCTCCTTGAAAGCCTTGAGCTCGGCTGTGTAAGCCTCGGTAACGTCGATGGTCTTCACACCGACAGTAGCCACCTTAACCTCTACGACACCCTGAGTCTTAGGTGCAACCTTCGGTGCCTCAGAACCGCATGCAACCAACGTGGTTGCCGCGATAAACATCATTAAACTCTTTCTCATAACTGTTATCTATTTTTGTTTTTGCTCCATTGTTAATTAATGTTATCTCCTGCCACCTGCTCATCGACACCCAACACTGCGCGATACTGAGTGTATGCCGATAGGTAGTCGTATACTGCCTGTGAATAGTTTAGCTGTGCCTGGATGAGCGTTAGCTGTGCGCTATTAAGCTCGAGGATTGTGCCAGCACCTGCATTGTAGCGTGTCTCCGAGATGAAGTATGCCTTCTGTGCCTGCTCTACGGTCTTCACGTTAGCACGCAACGACTCACGAGCTGCAACAAGCGTATTCACCGACTGCTGAAGCTGGAGCATGATGCCCTCTACGGCATACTCACGCTGGAACTTAAGCTGGTTCTGCTGATTTCTAACCTCATGTATCTGGTTTGTCTTCTTCAAGCCCGAGAAGATTGGAATTGATATCTGCGCACCTACGTTGATTGGGTACTGCCACCAGAACTTCGACTGGCTTGCTGCCGCAGCGCGTGTTATAGCCGATGGAGCTGCTGCGCCACCACCAGCACCCATGCCGCCGCCAAGGAGACCGCTAAGGTCGATACGCTCCTGACCTATGTATGATATAGAGGCGAAGGCTGCGATGGTTGGCATACGCGTTGTCTGGATAAGCTTCTCCTGATGCTCGAGAAGCTCGCTGTTGAGATCCAACGTGCGAAGCGTAGTGTTGTTCGCAAGGAGTGTATCCTCCGTTTTAAACACCTCGACGGTAGCGTGCTTATCGTCAAGGTTGAATGATCTATTATGTGCACTGTTACTCTTTGCCTCGTGGAAGTCACCTACCAACTTGTCAACATCGTACTTGATGCTGTTGGTGAAGGTGCCAAGCTCATCAATCATACTCTCACGCTGTGCAGCGAGGGTATTGATATTATCGTTCTTGAGTGCGAGTATCTCGGCCTCGGTAAGACCATTGGTGTTAACGCCCGCAGACTCAAGAGGGATGATGTAGCTTGGGTTGCACAACCATAGGCAGTAGTCATCCAACGTACCCGCCAAGGTAATCTCCATATCCTCGGGGAGTGATAGATACATCTTGAGTTGCAACATGGTGATATCCACCGCATTGACAGCCTGTATGCGCTGTGCCTCAAGTGTAGACTTCTGCACCTCAGCAGTAATCATGTCGTACTCCGATACCAACTCATTGTTATATAGCAACTCTGTATCATTCACCACCTTACCTGTTGTCGCGATGGCCTCATCCAAAACTCGCAACGACTCCTGAGCAAGCAAGACGTTGAAGTATGCCGAACGCACCGAGGCGATAAGGTCGATCTTATTAGCGCGAGCGCTCTCAACGGCTGTTGCCATCTGTGTCTTCGTGAGCTTCATCTGGCGATATACCGATGGAGCAAAGAGAGGCACACCCACATTTGCAGCGAGGTTAAAGGTATTCTTACCACCAAACGAGAAGCCCTCGGTCATCTCCTGGCGACGTACCGCCAAGGCGTACTGTGCCGAAGCATCAATCTGTGGGTAGAGCGTCGACACTGCCTGATTGTAGACATAGTCATAGCGCTTAATCTCCATGTCACCAACCCATATTGTAGGGTTGTTGGTGCATGCAATCTCGATGGCCTTCTCCAATGTGAGAGGCGCACCAGCTTCCATTGTAATCTTCTCATGCTCCTCCTGAGCATACGCCATAGAGAGCGTACATAGGCCCAAGCAGAGTGTTAACACAAACTTTTTCATCGTACTTATATTTATATATTATTATTTACCGTAGTGGCGTTATTTAGCTGTGAGATGGGGCTCAGATACTTGCTGAAGCTTCTATCCACCACCTCAATACCCTTCACGGTGCAGAGGCCACGGATGAAGATTACCAGCGAGTAGGTCATCATCGCCACCATCTCCACATGGTCATTTGAGTCGTATAGGTCGGAGCCTAAAAGTCCCTGTGCACTATCATGCAATACCTTTACCACAAAATCGCAGTCGGCAGTCTTTGTGATATAGCCGAGTTCGACGCAGCGCTTGAGCCATATCGAGATATTCTCGCGCGACTCATTCTGCATGTCCTGCTCTAAACGCTCATATACCGCTGGGTAGAAGCGGCGCATGTTGCGACGCATGCGGCCAGCCACAAGTGCCGAGTTAATCATGTCGCGCAGACAGATTATCATCACCTCAAGGACGTTGTCAGCCTGCTTTGCGAGCTCCGCACGACGCTCACATGCGTGACGCGTGTAGAGCATGATGCTCTGATATAGCAACTCTTCCTTGTCGCCAAATATCTCATATAGCGTTCGTTTAGAGATACTTAGCTCGCGTGCAATATCATCCATGCGCACCGCTTTTACGCCATGCGCCACAAACATTTTCATTGCACTTTCAATAATAATCTCTTTAGAAGACATAGACTACTCATTTTACACGGTGCAAATATAGTAAAGAAAACTCAAAAAACAAATAAAGTTTTCATATTTTCTTTACTAAGCGACAATTATTCCACGATTTCAGAAAAAGAGCAAAGATGAAAGATGGGGGGCAATGGGTCACTACGGGGATGAAAGATAAGCAGGCTACGCCTGCGCCCGATGAAGCAAAGCGCCCGACCAAGCGGGCGCCTACAACGGTTGCTAACTCCTCATTGCTAATTTACGGCAACTCTCGCGCGCTACAATCTGTCGAGCGCCGTGTGGATTAGCTTGCAGCACTCCTCAATTTCGGGCTCCGTAATGGTCAGTGGTGGCGATATGCGGAATGCCGTATCGCAATACAAGAACCAGTCGCTCATGATGCCCACCTCCTTGAAGAGATCCATCAGCTTATAGAGGTACTCCGCCTTGCCAAGTTCAACGGCGAGAAGTAGCCCCGAGCGACGCACCTCCAACACGCGGGGGTGCTGTCTAACGCTCTCTTCAAACATAGCGCCTTTATGTTCCACACCCTCAACGACATGGTTATCGACGAGGTAGTTGAGTGCCGCGAGACCCGCAGCACAGCATACGGGATGGCCACCAAAGGTGGTGATATGGCCGAGGCATGGGTTATTGGTGAACGCATTAAGAGTATCGCGGCGTGATGCCACACCACCAAGAGGCATGCCGCCACCAAAGGCCTTCGCAAGGCATACTATATCGGGCGTAACGCCATACTTCGTCGCAGCAAACATCTCGCCCGTACGTCCCATGCCCGTCTGTATCTCATCGAAGATAAGCATTGCGCCCACCTCCGTGCATCGAGCCCTCAACGCCTTGAGCCACTCCGTATTAGGTAGTCTTACGCCCGCCTCGCCCTGCACCACCTCGCACAGCACACCTGCCGTGCGCTCGGTGATAAGCTTAAGGTCGTCGAACTCGTTGAAGCGAATGGAGCGCACGTCGGGGAGCAGGGGTCTAAACTCCGCCTTCCACTCCTCGCCCTCGGGGGCACCCATCATCGACATGGCGCCATGTGTAGAGCCATGGTAGGCACGCTTCATGGATATAAGCTCCGTGCGGCCAGTATATCGCTTGGCGAGCTTCAACGCCACCTCGACAGCCTCAGCACCCGAGTTCACGAAGTATACGCAGTCGATATCGCCAGGCAGCAGCTCCGCTATGCGGCGTGCATACTCCACCTGTGGTCGCTCGACCATCTCACCATAGACCATGACGTGCATATAGTCGGCAGCCTGCTGTTGCACGGCACGCACCACAGCGGGGTTGGCGTGTCCCACATTACTCACCGAGACGCCCGCCACAAGGTCGAAATAGCGTTTACCCTCGGGGGTATAGAAGAACGAGCCCTCGGCACGCTCTACCTCCACCAACATAGGCGATGGCGAGGTCTGGCCTACATGCTCCAAAAACTGCTTACGAAGTATCATAATATGTTAGTATTCAACGGTTAGTTTACCACTCTGCTCGGCACGACGCAGGATGCCCTCGAAGTCTCTAACCGAGGACATTGTCCAGCGAGTGAGGAGCTTAAGCTGCTCGGCATCGGTAAGCTGCCAGCCATCTACCGTCTGGCGAATACGCTCCGAGAGCATATATATAAGGATTGCGGCCGAGGCCGAGACATTGAGGCTCTCGACCATGCCGCACATGGGTATCATGAGGAAGTCGTCGGCAGCCTCGATGACCTCATCCGAGATGCCGGCATGCTCCGTGCCGAAGACAAGGGCGAACTTACCCTTTGTAACATCGAAGGTCTCAGGCGTCACGCTACAACGATGTGGCGTAGTGGCGACGATACGGTAGCCCTCGGCCTTGAGTGCCGCAAGAGCCTCTGCCGTAGTCTCGTGGTGTTCGACATCGACCCACTTCTGCGTGCCACGCACGATATTTACCGAGGGGTCGAACTTACAGCGGTCCTCGACGGTGTGTATCTGCTGTATACCAAAGGCCTCACAATGGCGCATAATGGCACTGGCATTCTGCGGATGAAACATATTCTCGGTGAGGATACGCATATAGTGGGTACGCTGCAACACTGTGCGGTGCAGCACCTCGCGACGCTCGTCGGTGATAAATTGGGTCATATACTCGAGGCGCTCACGCATCCACGCCTCGCTATGCTCCTCGGTACGCAGTCTACTTGCGATATTTGTCATCTTCGTCCAATATTTTGAGGTAACTATCGTAGCGCGACCACGCCACGATGCCACTCTTGACAGCCTCAACCACAGCGCAGCCAGGCTCATGAGTGTGTGTACAGTTATAGAAGCGGCAGTCGGGGGCGAGGCGCATCATCTCAGGGAAGTAGCGACACAGCTCCTTATCGTCGATGTCGATAAGGCCAAAGCCCTTGATGCCAGGGGTATCAATAATATAGCCATCCTCAACATCGTACATCGTCGAGAATGTCGTGGTATGCTTGCCTTTATGGTGGCTCTCGGATATCTCGCCTGTGCGTATCTCGATATCTGGGGCGATGGTGCCTATGAGTGTCGATTTGCCGACACCCGAGTTGCCCGCCACAAGCGTTGTCGAGCCCTTAAGCATGGTGCGCACCTGCTCCACGCCCTCACCCGTGAGTGTTGATAGGCGTAGCACCTCGTAGCCCGCATCGCCATATATCGCCTCGAACTCCTCCGCCTCGGCGGCATACTCATCGACAAGTAAGTCGGCCTTACCCAAGAGAATCGTTACGGGTACCTTATACGCCTCGCACGTCACCAAGAAGCGGTCGACAAACTCGCGTGGCGTAGCTGGCGAATGGAGTGTGACGATAAGCAGTGCTCGGTCTATATTTGCAGCGATGATATGCGACTCCTTCGAGAGATTCGAGGCGCGACGTATGACATAGTTGCGGCGTGGCACAATCTCCACAATGACGCTACTCTCGCCATCGGGCTCTACCACAACCCTATCACCCACGACAACGGGATTTGTCGAGCGCACGCCCTTAAGGCGCAGACGTCCTCGTATGCGACAACTGAGCACACCATCGGGTGTTGCCACCTCGTACCAGCTACCCGTAGCACTAACTACCGTACCCTCAACAGCCATCCGCGCAGTATTTAGTATAGTAACAGAGTGTTCTTGTCAATGGAGCTCTTCGCCTCTGCACGCATCATATCGTTGAAGCCCTCCAACGAGGGTGTTATGAGGCGACCAAAGTTTGCCAAGAGGTCGAATGTTGCCGACGACTCCAATGTCTCGTAGTCCACGAAGCGAGGCTTGAAGAACTTACGTAGTGTCTCTATATCGCCGTTAGCGAGACCCTGCATCTGCTCTACGAGATTAACATTACCCGAGGCTATGCTCTCGTTCGTAAGGTTAGTGATACTCTCCTGATCGGGCTTGCTTGTATCTATGTTGGCGTAGTCGAAGGCAGCAAAGAGCGCCGAGGCGACAACAATCACCACCACAAGGTTAAGCACGCCACCCATCAGCGCATCGAGACGCTTAAAGGGGTTCCAGAAGATGAGCTTACCGATGATAGGCGCCACGAACCACATGATAAACATAGCCACACACAATACCAAGAAGAAGCCTGCAACGTATGCCAAACTACTGTTATCGATAAATATCGAGCCAACGGGCTCGGCAATAGTTGGAGCAAGCAGTATCGCTATGTATAGACCCACAAGGCTGATTAGCTGAACTATAAAGCCGCGACGATAGCCCGTATAGAATGCCATGATGGCGGCGATGATAACAAGAATATCAATCATAAGACAGAAATTTAATCTCTAATAGTTACACATATTCCGCACGAAGTTAGTAATTTTTTTTCTTTATTCGTATATTTGCCGTGACAAAATAGACTCAATGAAACATATCCTCTCCATATTGGCACTTCTCGTCGTCCTTACGGCGAGCGCCGCAGAGCCCACACGCGAGTACCACCCCATAAACGATGGGTGGCGCTTCTACTTTGCCGACGCATTAGATAGCGACAATGCTGACTACATAACCCTCCCACACACCTGGAACGCCAATGAGACGGGGTGTGAGGGTGCTATGAAGCACACCACTGCCAACTACCTACGCACCACATGGATACCCGAGGAGTGGCAGGGACAACGCATATTCCTACGCTTCGGCGGTGTGCAGAGCGTCGCCAACGTCTTCCTCAACGGCAAGCATATAGGCGAGCATCGTGGTGGATATACGGCCTTCACACTCGAGATTACTGATGCGGTACGCTATGGCGAGCAGAACTACCTGCGCGTAGTCGTCTCGAACAATATGCGTAGCGATGTGCTCCCCGTATCCTCGAACATGGATCTCTGCGGTGGCATATACCGCGATGTGGAGCTTATGGTAACACCCCAGAGTATCGTATCGCCACTCTTCTATGGTAGCGAAGGTGTGATTGTCGAGCAGCAAACAGCTAACGACCAACGTGCCACGGGCGTAGCACACATCTACCTCTCGACACCCGAGGACCACCACGTTGTAAACCTGCGTATTATAGACCCTGACGGCTACGAGGCGAGCTACCGCTCGGTCAAGGCATCGAAGATTAACCCCGAGCGCAGCATAAACATACCCTACGACATCAACAACCCCGAGCTATGGAGTCCCGAGAGCCCAACGCTATATACGGTAGAGGTCTCGATTGGTGATATCGACGAGCCGATAGATGTGGTACGCATCAAGACAGGCTTTAGGAGCATCACCATGTCGGAGGACAACAAGCTGTGCATCAACGGTAAGCCATACGCCATTCGCGGTGTCAACATGTCGCACGACCGCCAGAACTACGCCACAGCACTTTGCCGCAAACATATCGACAGCGACCTTGCCATAGTCGAGGAGCTGGGAGCAAACGCCATACGCTCGGCAGAGGGCCCCCACCAACAACACCTCTACGACGAGTGCGATAGGCGAGGCATGATAACGTGGGTTGATATCCCCTTTACGCGCTCATCACTCGGCTTCTCGGATATATGTTTCTACGATAGCGATGCCTTCCGCAATAATGGCATCGAGCAGCTCAAGGAGGTAGTATACCAGAGCTACAACCACCCCTCGGTAGTTATGTGGGGCATATTCTCATTAGTTTGGCAGCGCGGCAGTAACATCGTAAGCTACGTCGAGCAGCTCAATGAGGTGGCGCACAGCATCGACAAGTCGCGTCCCACGGTGGCGTGCAGCAATAGCGATGGCGATATTAACTTCGTCACCGACCTTATCGTGCTCAGACAGGATGTCGGCTGGATGAAGGGCAGACTGACAGATGTATCAATATGGTGTGAGCAGCTACGCACAAACACAGCATGGAGTAGGCTTCAGCCCGCCGTATGCTATGGTGAGGAGGGCATCTCAAAGCACAATAGCGAGACTATCGAGCGTGCCAAGCGCGGTGAGCGCAACCTCCCCGCACGCCGTCAGCGTCTGCACCACGAGAGCTACATCGAGCAACTAAATAAGACCGAGCAGTTCTGGGGTATATGGCTCGATAACATCTTCGACTACGCCTCATCACGACGTCCCTACGGCATGTGCTATACAGGATTGGTGGAGTACGACCACACCACAAAAAAGGATATATTCTACCTCTACCGCGCACTATGGAACGAGAGTATCGCAACGCTACATATCACCGACAAGGAGTGGCAATATCGCCGTGACACGCTACAACAGGTCACCATATACTCATCCTTGGGCAAGCCTACGCTGACAGTCAACGGAGACGATATCCCGGTACACGAGATGGGTCGCAACGTATGGCGTGCCGACTCGGTTGTTGTCCGCGACAAGGCTACATTACGCGCCACGGTCGAGGGTCACACGGCATGTGACAGCGTGATAATCAGAGCTTCGAGGCTGTAAGAATAGCGCGGGCCTCGGGACCCTCGCACATGATAAGATCAATAATCGAGAGGTTTGGTTCGAAGGCCAATCTATCGCTAAACACCTGAACATAGGGCTCGGCAACAAATGTCGAGCCTCGTTGTTTAAGACGCATATCCACGTCACCCTCCGCAGCCACAACATATCTTTCGGATATGCGAGGCTCGGTAACGCGCATAATCCTACACACCTGCGCCATAATAGCCATATTCAACTCCACGAGGTTATCCCAGCGACGCTCCAAGAGAGGGAGCAGACGGTCGGCATAGTGGTCGTAGTATGGCGATGAGCGGTATGCCGACTCTATGGCCACGAGGTGCTGATGCTGCCAGCGCTTCGAGTAGTCGATACTCATAGATGTTATTGGCTGACGTGGGCGGTTGGCATGACTGAGCTGTACGGATAGCTGCATGACACCTCCCGAGGTCATGATATTCGTGCGGTTACGCTCCGAGCGCTTGACATAGTTCTCGCCAAGGTCGAGCACCACATCGTCGCCACCCTTAACCAAGGCCGTCCAATACTCCGTAGAGCCAAAGTATGATGTAGGAAGTATAATCATCTTAACACGTTTACTTTATTAATATTAGAGCCACCCACCCCTCATCGTGAAGAGTCGCTCGGTAGCGTAGCCCCAACTCTTCGGCGCGAGCCACGATAAGCGGCACATCCTCCTCAAGGAAGCCGCTAAGCAGCAGACTACCACCATCGTTCAACAGGGCTACATAGTGTGCAATGTCGGCAAGGATGATGTTTCGGTTTATGTTTGCCATAACCATATCGTAGTGGCGACCTCGAACGCTCTCCACCGTACCCTCAATGATATCTATCTTCGAGGTGACACCATTAAGCTCTGCCGCCTCCACAGCACTCTCCACCGACCAGCGATCTATATCCACAGCATCGGCATGCTCGGCACCCGCCTTGAGAGCCACAAACGAGAGTACGCCTGTGCCACACCCCACGTCGAGCACCGTGCCACGACACGCCTCGGCCAATATGCTACGGCACATCATGCGTGTTGTCTGGTGGTGACCCGAGCCAAATGCCATGCGAGGTGTCACGATGATATCGAGCGTATCGGGGTTAGTAGGGGCATCATGGTAGGGTGCGCGTATGACAATCGCATCGTCGACCACCACACGCTCGAAGCTCTCCTGCTCCCATCGCTCATTCCAATTCTCATCCTCGATTAGCTCCTCGCCATGTAGCGTACCATACTCCGCAATGACAGCAAGTGCCTCATTGCGACACTCTGCCCAGCACGACGCCTGGATATAGGCATCCAATAGTACGCCACCTGTCGTAGGCTCCGTATCGAAGCTCTCGAATGGGTAGTCGGCAAGAAATGCCGTTACGATGTCGGCCTCATCCTCCGAGCCGCATCCCACACTAAGTTTTATATACTGCGCCATCAGAAAAATCTTTGGTATGGTGTGATATTATGTAAAATTTTTGTATCTTTACCACAAAGATACTAATAATATGGCAGATATTGCTACACGATGGGAGAAAATTCGTAACGAGTATATGCGTTACATACGCTTCGAGAGACGCTTGTCGGAGAATAGCGTCGAGGCTTATATGCGCGATTTAGAGGAGTTTACGAGCTTTGTGATACACACCTACGGAGTAGCCCCCGACAAGGTTGAGCCGCAGATGATTGAGCGCTTCATGGGGTGGCTCTACGACAATGGTCGTAGCGGTGCTTCGCAGGCACGACGTCTGAGTGGTGTAAAGAGTTTCTACAACTTCTTGCTCCTCGGCGACCGCATAGACGCGCTACCTACCGACAATGTTCACACCCCGAAGTTGGGACGAGTACTCCCCGACACGCTCACCGTCGAGGAGATAGATGCCATGCTTGCCACGTTCGACATGCGCACACCCAAGGGATGTCGCGACAGCGCCATTGTCGAGGTGCTCTACTCGTGTGGCTTGCGTGTCTCGGAGCTTACGTCGCTACGCATCGACAACCTCTTCTTTGGCGAGGGCTACATACGCATCACGGGCAAGGGTGATAAGCAGCGCCTTGTACCCATAGGCTCGGTGGCACGCGACAAGATACAGCTATATATGGATGTGCGCGTACCTGACAAGCCATCCGAACCGATACTATTTCTCAACAACCGAGGTAAGCCACTGACGCGTGTGATGATATTCAACATCATCAAGCAGGCAGCGCTTATGGCGGGCATCGACAAGCAGATAAGTCCACATACGCTGCGCCACTCCTACGCCACTCACCTATTGGAGGGTGGAGCCAACATACGTCAGGTGCAAGAGCTCCTCGGCCACGAGAGTATCGTCACCACCGAGATATACACACACCTCGACCGCAAGCAGCTGGCACGCACTATGGAGGATTCGTTTGCTGATATAAACCTATAATAGACAGCATATTATGAGACATATTTTCACAACATTAGCCCTAATCATCATCTCCACCGTTGCGGTGCGTAGTGCCGAGCAGGAGGTGCAGATACCATGCTCGTGGGGCAACATTGCGGCGACGCTTGCAACACCCGACACAGCAGCATGCGACACAGCAGCCATCATCATCGCAGGCTCGGGACCTACCGACCGTAATGGTAACTCGGGGCTTAATCTCAACACCTACGCCTACAAGATGCTCTCCGATGAGCTTATAGCCGAGGGTATAGCAACCTTGCGCTACGACAAACGCGCCATAGGCGGTAGCTACTACCCTGCCGAAGAGGTCCCCAACGTTATATTTGACGATTTCGTGGCGGATGCTCGCGACTGTATCTCCTACCTCAAGACGTTGGGTTACAAGCGCATAGTCATCATCGGCCATAGCGAAGGTGGCGACATTGCACTACACCTCGCCTTGGACAACGACGACACGGTAGTGGGCATAGTGTTGCTATCGGCTGCGGGCTACCCCGTAGATAGAGTTCTCTGCCGACAGCTTGCACAGCAGCTCGTGCCCGCAAATATAGCTCTCTATATGCAGGCCGAGAAGATTATACGCCGCATAAAGGGCGGTGAGCAGGTGCCCATAGAGGAGATACCCGCGGAGCTACTATCGCTCTTCCATCCCTCGGTGCAACCATATCTAATAAGCTGGATGGACCACGACCCAGCTGAGCTTATGGCACAGTCGACAACACCTACGCTTATCATCTCTGGCGGCCACGATATTCAGGTGTTGGTGAGCGATGCAGAGCGCCTTGCCGAGGCTGGCACAAACGCAACGCATGTATCATTCCCCAATATGAGCCACGTTCTCAAGGACTGCGACACGACGGATCGTATCGCACAGCTCATGAGCGTATACACCAACGCCCAACATCCTCTTACCGAGGGGCTTTCGTCGACAATCGCAAATTTCATTAATAACCTATAAACATACGCCTATGTCACTATTATCTAAACTTTTCGGAGGTTCGAGCCCACAGCCGACCTACCCAAGCGACGAGCTAAACATAAAGGGTGAGAAGCTATGCATCACCTTCTTTGCCCACGCCTCGATAGCCATCGAGTACGCAGGTCGCCACATATATCTCGACCCCGTTATGGAGAATGCCGACTACGAGAAGCTACCCAAGGCCGATGTGATACTCGTATCGCACTCGCACTACGACCACTTCGACATGGCAGCTATCGACGCGCTATTGAAGGAGGGCACACACATCCTCGTCGACAAGACATCTGCCGAGGGCTTCCAGGGCGACTGCTACACGATGCTTCCAGGCTCCGTTGCCGAGCCTATGGCCAACATTCGTGTAGAGGCTGTGGCGGCGTACAACACCTCGGAGCATCAGCTACAATTCCACCCCAAGGAGCGCGAGGACTGCGGCTACATCCTCACCTTGGGTAACGCTGTGCGCATCTACATGTCGGGCGATACAGAGCCTACTGACGAGCTACGCGCAGTAAAGGATATAGACATCGCCTTTATCAGTGTTAACCAACCATATACGATGACTCCCGAGCAGGCTGTGGAGGCTGTCAAGGCTATTAAGCCAACGATATACTACCCCTACCACTATGGTCAGGTGGACAAACCTACCGATGTGGAGGCGTTGGCAAAG
This sequence comes from Alistipes sp., assembly GCA_017503575.1. GTDB lineage: Bacteria > Bacteroidota > Bacteroidia > Bacteroidales > Rikenellaceae > Alistipes. The sequence goes on from JAFVSV010000098.1 coordinate 17,385, forward strand.
ATGTTGGAGGGCGTATGTGATGTCCGCATCCGACCATTGGCATAGCAGATTTCGACTTGGCAATGTGGGGCATAGGCTACTAACTATGCCCCTCTTCGTTGTGCTCATACCCTTCATCGCGGGTATCATCCTTGCGCAGAGCATCGTGCTACCACTGTGGCTTACCATCACATTGAGCACTGCGCTGTTGGGTGGTGCATGGCTATTTCGTAAGCACGCAATGGCACTCTTATATGCGGCAGCAGCGATGCTCCTTATCGGATATAGTGTCGTCGAGTGGCACACGACCACACCCGATGTACCCCTACGGTGCAACATTGAGATGGTCGTGCGTGTGGAGAGTACACCTGCCGAGAGGGAGGGGTATCGCGCAGCCGAGGGTCGCGTCATAGCATGGCGCGATGATACCGAATGGCATACAAGCGATGACAAGGTGCAACTATGGATACGCAACGATGCGATTAGGGCGGGTGACGAGGTCGAGCTATACGGCAAGGTTGTAGAGCGCATGTCACGCCACAAGGGCTACAACGAGTTGCTACGGCATCGTGGCATGGTGGGAGGTGTAGGCATCACTACGAGCAACACCCTCGCCGTAGAACACCGCAGCTTCACCACGCTCCAAAACCAATCTATCGAACGATTAGATAACTACCATGTAGAGGATAGGGCGCATGCCACAATGGTGGCAATGGTAGTTGGCTCGCGCCATGAGATTGACGCGGAGCTACGCGACGACTACTCGCAAACAGGACTCTCGCACCTTATGGCCGTATCGGGACTACATCTCGGCATTGTGCTCATCATCATAAACACCCTCTTTGCGCCCCTAAGCCTTATACATCGAGGTCACAGACTACGCACACCGTTAGTACTTATTGCACTATGGCTATATGTCGCCGTTAGTGGTGCCTCGCCCTCGGTGATACGCGCCGCCATAATGCTCAGTGCGGTGCAGATAGCATGGGCATCATCGTCGCACTACAATACGATAAACATCCTCTCGCTCACCATCATTGCGATGCTCGCCTACAACCCCAACTACCTCTACGACATCAGCTTCCAGCTATCCGTCGCCGCTGTCTTGGGCATCGTTCTATGGGCAGCACCCATGATGCGAGGCATGACCTACTCGAGTGGTATTAATAGATACCTTATAGGCTCCATCATCATAGGCATCGCGGCTACGCTATGGACACTACCACTCATCAGCCACACCTTTGGCAATATACCACTTATAGGCATCATCATAACACCCTTTGCTATAATTACAGCATACTGCATCCTCGGCTTTGGCATCTTCGCCCTACTGCTGCCGCCACCCCTCGGTGCACCCTTTGCCTACATTGCCGAGAGTGCCGCAATGCTACAAAACGAGGTCGTCGCACGAGGTGCTGCTTGGGGGTGGTCATCCATAGATTTCCGTATGGATGGCGACATTGTGCTACTCTATTACGCCATATTTATAATAATTACGCTGGGCGTATGGGCGTATGAACGAAAAAAAGTGATAACTTTGCAGAGGAATGACACCATCTGACATAGATATACTACTTAGCGACGAGGTGCGCGAGGCCATAGAGCGCAATATAGAGCGCGATGCTGCGAGCATCGCCCTCGACCGCAGTGTGCCCCACGCCTCCGTTGTGGCGACACAGGTCAAGTATCTGCAACGTGCTCGCCGCAAACTACCACGTCTCTACGAGGCAAGGGCAATCATCCCGCCCCGCGCCTTCGAGCAGTCGTCGAGCGAGGAGTCTGCCCAGCGTAAGCCCCTATCGGGCGAGAGCGTTCTCGACCTGACGTGCGGCCTTGGCATAGACACCATAGCCCTCGCCGAGCGCTTCAAGAGGGTGGTATCCATCGAGCGCGACCCCGCGCTTGCCGACATCGTGCGCCACAACCTACGCCTTATGCGTATCGACAATGTAGAGGTCGTAACGGCTACTGCCGAGGAGTATGTGGCTACGTGCAACGAGCGCTTCGACTGGGTATTTGCCGACCCCGACCGTCGCTCGGCAGATGGACGCAAGATGGTCGTTCTGGAGGAGTGCTCACCAAATATGCGTGAACTGATGCCACGCCTCGAGCAGATAGCCTCACGCGTAGCCATCAAGCTATCGCCAATGTTCGACAGCGACGAGGCACTTCGCATCTTCGCGCCTGCCGAGGTGGAGATAGTATCTATGGGTGGCGAGTGTAAGGAGGTGAACATATATACAGGTGCCAAGCGCGACACGCTGCGCATAGCCATCATAGGCGAGGGTGAGTGGTGCTTCGACCCACACGACGCAGACAACACCCCAAGTAACGAGTCGTTTGCCGCGGGCGATTGGCGCTATATGCTTATCCCCGATGTGGCACTTCAGAAGGGACGCATGGCGATAACCGCACTTAAGCCCTATGCCGCCATCTGGAGCAACAACGGCTACGCCTTTGCCCACGAGCTACCACCTGCCACACTACCCTGCCGCACACTCGAGATAGGCAGCATACACCGCTACCGCCCCAAGGAGCTGAAGCGTGAATATCGAGGTCGAGGCATCGACATTCTTAAGCACGACACACGCCTAACAGTGGAGGGCGTCCGTCAAGCATTGGGCGCCAAGGCGGGTAGCGAGACGAGGGTTGCCATAACGACAATAGAGCAAGAGAACTGGTTTATAGAGCTTGTATAGATGATTGAGAGTAGCACAATAAGAGTTGCCCTCGTGGGTTCTGGTGGCGTTGCCGAGGCCTTCGCACGCAACATTTCGCGTAGCGGGGCGCTACACCTTGTTGCCATCATCGCGCGTAACGAGGAGCGTGGCCGAGCAATAGCCACGATGTGCAACACGACGTGGCACGCAAGGGCAGAGGAGGCCGCAGCTGCCGACATATATATCATCGCCGTTAGCGATACGGCTGTGGCGAGCGTTGCCGAGGCGCTACGCATCCCTGAGCGCGCCATTGTCGTACATACGGCAGGGAGCATAGCGATGAGCGCCATCCCCGAGCGCGGAGGCAGGCGCGGTATAATATACCCGTTGCAGACCTTCACAGCGGGACGCGATATAGAGCTTCGCGAGGTGACACTCTTCCTCGAGGCGGATAATGAGAGTACACTTCAAGAGATTAGGCGTATAGCTTCACATATAAGTTCGAAGGTTGAGTATGCCGACTCGGAGCGTCGCCGTGTGATACACCTTGCTGGGGTCTTTGTCAACAACTTCACAAACCACCTCTACGCCCTCGGCCGCGATATTATTGCCACCGAGGGGCTTGACTTCGACACGCTGAAGCCACTTATCGCCGAGACTGCCGCCAAAGCGTTGGCGAGCGACGACCCTCGCATGGTGCAGACAGGGCCCGCGCGTCGTGGCGACAGAGAGGTTGTCGCAAAACATGTTGCGATGCTCGGTGCGGAGAGTACCAAGGGTAAGATTTATAACGATATAACAGATAGTATATGGGAAACTTCAAAGAGGATATAGCTCGCGTCGAGGCCTTTGTCTTCGACGTCGACGGCGTGATGACCGATGGTTACATCACCCCAACACCCGATGGCGACTTCATACGTCGCTACTATGCCAAGGATGGCTACGCCATAGCCTACGCCGTACGCGAGGGCTACAAGATATGTATCATCTCGGGAGGTCGTGGCGAGATGCTGCGCCGCCGTATGGAGATGCTCGGCGTGCAGCGTATGTACCTCAACTGCATGGATAAGATTGCAGCAATAAATGAGTTTATTGCCGAGAACAACCTCAACGCCGAGAATGTCATCTATATGGGTGACGACATCCCCGACTTGGAGTGTATGCGCATTGTGGGCATACCGGTATGCCCTGCCGACGCCTGCATGGAGGTTATCGAGGCCTCGCGCTACGTCTCGGAGTACGATGGCGGTCGTGGTGCTGTGCGCGACATTATCGAGCAGGTGCTACGCGCTCACAACAAGTGGGCAAAGAATACGAAGGGCGTATTGGGCGTACCCTCGCGATAACATACACATATAGAGTGGGCTGGCTATATCGAATGTAGCCAGCCCACAACTATTCTTGCACCATTAGATCACCCCGCGCACCCTATCGTCGAATGCCGTTAGCGCAGCCTTGGCACCCTCGCCCATGGCGATGATAATCTGCTTGTAGGGTACCGACGAGACATCGCCTGCAGCATAGACGCCTGCAATGTTTGTGCGGCAGTGCGCGTCGATGATAATCTCACCAATACGCGTCTTCTCCAGCTCGGCAAAGGGGGCACTATTGGCACTCAAACCTATCTGAACAAAGACCCCATCCAAAGCTAACTCACGCTCCTCACCCGTATGACGCTCCTTGAGTTGTAGCGCTGTGAGCTTGTCGCCATTGCCTACGACCTTGGTCGTCTGCGTAGAGAGCATGATGTCGACATTCGGGAGGCTGCGCACCTTATCCTGCAACACCTTATCGGCCTTAAGCTCATCCATAAACTCGATGACTGTCACTCTCTTACAGATACCTGCCAAGTCGATAGCCGCCTCGATACCCGAGTTACCGCCACCTACCACAGCAACGCTCTTGCCAGCATAGAACGGACCATCGCAGTGTGGGCAGAAGGCGACACCACGGCCTATATACTCCGCCTCACCCTCGACATTTAGTCGGCGCCACCCCGCACCTGTAGCGATAATGACCGCCGGCGCAGTGAATATCTCGCCACCCGTAACTACAACACGCTTCTCTGCGCCCTGCAACTCGGTAGTCTCGATACGACGATTCTCGAAGAGCTCTATTGGGTAGTGCGTAAGATGTGTACGCAGGTTGTCCGCAAGCTCGCTACCCGTGGTGTAGGGTATTGATATCATATTCTCGATGCCCACCGTCTCCTTAACCTGACCGCCAATGCGCTCCGCGAGTATCGCCACACGCAAGCCCTTACGCGCCGAGTAGATGGCTGCCGATGCACCAGCAGGGCCACCGCCCAAGACTACCACATCGAAGCTGCGAGTAATGGGGGCATCCGAGACGCTATTCGCCTGTGGCACAGAGGGGTAGTTAGCCTCCAACTTCTCCAACAGCTCGCCTAACGAGCCACGACCTACATGTAGCATCTTGCCATCGGCAAATACCGCAGGCACCGCCTGAACACCCTTGGCATCAACCTCGCTCTGGAAGAGTGCGCCATCGACCATCTCGTGGCTAATGTTGGGATTGAGTAGCGCGAAGATGTTGAGCGTCTGCACCACATCGGGGCAGTTGGTGCATGTCAGCGAGACATAGGTCTGGAGATGTATGTCACCGCCAAGGGCGCGGATACGACGCGCTATGCCCTCATCTGGGAGGTTCTTACCCTTACCGTCGGCATTGAGTATGGCGAGTAGCAGTGATGTGAACTCATGGCCATTGGGGATGCCGCGAAATGTGACACCTGTGGCCTCGCCATTCTTAAGGAGCGCGAACTCCAAGGTGTCGCCATCGGCCTCGTGCTGCTCGACGCTAAGGCGAGGTGAGGTGGTTGCGAAGTCGGTGAGGAACTCCACGAGCTGTGCTCGCTCGTCGCGCGACGCAGAGCAACGTGCCACAAGGGTATAGTCCGCCTCAAGGGCACGGAATATATCGGTAACTTGCTGAAGTATAGCTGTATCTAACATATAGGTCTTCGTTTTTATTGGTTAAGTATGGTTTGTGTTCAAAGGTATCTTTTGGATAAAAAGCACCTCAACACCACGCCAAATTTTGTTGTTAGAAGGGGGTAGATGTGGTAGCTGGTCGCAGTTTGCAAATCCGGAGTTTACTCGACGTAAATGAGCATTTTTCATACAAGCAAAGCTGCAAAGATGACCCATTATCACGATAAAATACGATAAAATTAGTACTCTTTAGCAACAGTCTTCCCCTTCAACACACGCAACGCATTCTCGGCCAACGACTCGAGCTCGTTCTCGCCAGGGTAGATCTTGATAGGAGCAAGGAACTTACAGTAGTCAACGATAACATCGTTAACGCA
>JAFVSV010000099.1 GCA_017503575.1 Alistipes sp.
ACTCGTGCCGATGGCGATGATGGCTACTTGGATGGCACCGAGATTGAGCGCAAGGTGGCATCGGCCCATTTCTTCTTCTTCAAGGATGGTGTAGCTTTCCCCGTAAATGTGACTGATGGCGCAGTAACAGCACCCGGCACAGGTGTTAACCATCTTGCGGCAACCATCAACCCTGGTCCGGACACCGGCTCAGCTCCTAACGTATCGGATATCAAGGATGTAGTTCTCCTGCTTAAGAGCTATAAGGGCGAGTATCCCAACCAGATTGTGGCTGTTCTTAACTGGTCGCCCGACCCAGGCACAGCATACGATTTGGCAGATCTCGAGGCAGCGGTAAATCTTCATGGTCCTACCGTTGATAGCGAGTACTTCATTATGAGCAACTCGGTATATCTCGCAGGTAACAATGTGATGAAGGCCACGCCACTTACCGTAGATAAGATTCACAAGACTGAGGGTGAGGCTAACGCCGACCCTGTGAAGATATACGTTGAGCGTGTTGCTGCAAAGGTTACTGTAACGACTACCGATGGCGAAACAAAGTTCCCATTGGGCGATAGCGTCATGGTAGATGGTGTAGACACTCCTGTTTATGCACACCTTCTTGGCTGGGAGCTTCACCTTGAGAACACACAGTCATACTTACTCAAGAAGATTGATGCCTCTTGGACTGATGATGCGCTTGGATTCGTATGGAACAACTCGCCATTCTTCCGCTGCTACTGGGCAACATCATTGCCAGCACCATCATCATTGCCAGCACCATTAGGAGAAGCCGAGTCTTTCAAGATGTTCTACTCAACATCACCTCTTCCAGCAGGCTTCGCTAATGGCTACGGTCATGCTATTGGCAACAACAATAATATCCTAAATGGTCAATTCACACCCGGCTCATATTCATATATCGGCGAGAATACCAACCCAAGATATACTGATACTGATGGCAATATTCAAAATCCTTGCACTAAGGTCATCCTTAAGGCTAAGCTCGGCAAGGAGGATGGCACACCGTTGGAGATTGTAAAGTGGATGGGTCAGCAGTACATTGGCGAGGCAAACCTTCGTACAGCCATAGCAAACACCCTTGCATATACACTTTATGCGAAATCTGGCGATGGTGGGAATGTCGTCTACACAAGCATTAAGCCCGAGGATTTAGAGTGCGTAGCGGGTGGTAATGGCGCTCATGCCAATATCATCGATGACAACAATAGCTATGTACAACTATCGGATTTGGGCGAGACTAAAAATTGGTATAAGCTTGTTAATGGTGCTTATGAGCCTGTAGCGGCAGATCTTAACGTAGATGCGAATAGTCTTATTGCTACAAACGAGTATCTCGCCACAAAATTAGAGCCATCTGTTCTCTACTACTCAGGCGAGACATTCTACTACATCTACATCAAGCACCTCGGTAATGGCACAGGCAAGCCTGGTGACTATGGTATTGTTCGTAACCACATCTACAACGTGGTTGTTAACTCGATTGGTGGCTTCGGTAGCCCAACATACGTTGGCACCAACAAAATCATCGAGCCCGAGTATCCCGAGGATCCTGAGGACCAGGAGTCATTCGTATCGGCACAGGTTAATATCCTCGCTTGGCGATTGGTTAACCAGGAGGTTGATGTTCAGCCATAACAATTGATACTTCAAGGGGTCGCCAGACCTTATTTGACGACCCCTTATATTAACAATACGAAACCAGATATTAAATTAAATGAAAAGAGCGCAGATATTCAGACAATGGATGGCGACACTGACGATGGTGGCGACAGTGTTGACATTCCTATCTTGTACGCGAAGCCATATCTTCGAGTACGAGGGCGATTGCGATGTTTACTACGACAT
>JAFVSV010000100.1 GCA_017503575.1 Alistipes sp.
GCCTTGAGGCTCTCCACAAAGTCGTGGTACTCGGCCCATAGCGGCTCCGTAATAAGCCACCACTCGCGAGCGAGGGCGGATGCAGATGGTCTCTCCGAGGCGATGTCGCGGCGATATGCCTCATCGTCGGGGTGGTTGTCGCTGATAAGCTCCTCATAATAGGCTCTATATCGAGACTTAAGGAGTGTTAGAAGCTTGCCGTCCATAGCGCCACGACGCTCAGATGCCCAGAGTCGCACGACGACACCCTCGGCAGACTTCTCACTGAGGTCTATGGCGATATCGTCGTAGCTATCCCACTCCTCGGTGGCGACATAGCACATGGCCAACATATTGACGGCCTCGAAATGGTCCTCGGGGTCACACTCTAAAAGCATCTCCAACTGCGCCATAGTCATCTCCAAGTCCCCTATACGGAAGTGATCCATCGCCGAGCCATATATTATGCCCATGGCGGCGCGGCTATTGGCATGCTCCCAGTTTAGGACGATAGACTCATCCTCAGGCATAACATCGGCAAGTGCGACAAAGGCGTCGTATCGCGCCTCGCACGCCTCGTTGTAGCGCCCCTCGGCGACGAGTTTCTCAATGTTCTCGGCAGTGCGCACAAAGTTATAGCGACCCTTGCCCTCAAGCTCGAAGCATTGGTCGCTGGTAGGGTTAAATATCGGCACCTCTCTTGACATCGTGACGTATGTTTAGCATTAATAATCCAGAAAGAACGGCTGTCACAGCACCGCCATATATATATGCCTCGGTGCATGCCCCCATGCCCACAAACTGCGTCGACACGAAGATGAACGACGAGCATATATAGGTCATGATGATAGCCGGTATAAGGGCTATTATGGTGTAGCTACTACCACGACGCTTGAGCCACGCAACAATCATCCATAGCGTGATTACCGACAGCGCCTGGTTTGACCATGCGAAGTATCGCCATATCATGTCAAAGTCCATAAAGGCGATGCCTATGCCCATGGCAAAGAGCGGAAGACTCACGATAAGACGCTTATATATAGGTTTCTGGTCGTAGTTGAGCATATCGGCAATGATAAGGCGTGCCGAGCGGAAGGCGGTATCTCCCGAGGTGATGGGGGCTACGACAACACCCATGATTGCGAGGATGCCACCAATGGTGCCCAACGTGGTGTCACTGATAAGCGATACGGCATTGCCTGCATTATAGCCGTTAGCTGCCATAAAGCCATTGAGGCCACCCACACCACCAAAGAATGCCATGGCGATGGCTGCCCATATAAGGGCGATGATAGACTCCGAGATCATGGCGCCAAAGAAGATGGGGCGTGCCTGACTCTCGGAGGTCATGCAGCGTGCCATGAGTGGCGACTGTGTGGCATGGAAGCCCGATATTGCACCGCAAGCGATACTTATAAATAGTGTCGGCACAAGAGGTAGGCTCTCGGCATTGAAGTGCTCGTTTCGGATGCTTGTGAGCTCGGGTATCTGGTAGTCACCAAAGAGAAGTACGCCGAAGAGCGCCACAGCCATAATGATAAGCGCAGCACCAAAGATGGGGTATATCTTGCCGATGACCTTGTCCACGGGGAGTATGGTGGCAATGAAGTAGTAGACAATGATGATGGCCACCCATGTGAGGTAGGGTATGTCGGTCTTGTCGGTGAGTATCTGCGAAGGCGTGACGATAAAGACAGCACCTACCAAGATCATAAGGATGGGGATGACCACCAACGTGAACTTACGCATATTACCACCCAGATACTTGCCGATGGTCTCGGGGAGGCTCTTACCACCATTACGCATCGAGATGACGCCTGCCATAAAGTCGTGCATAGCACCCATAAAGATGCCGCCCAACGTAATCCACAGAAAGGCCACAGGACCATAACATGCGCCGAGGATAGCACCAAAGATAGGCCCCGTGCCGGCGATGTTTAGGAGCTGAATGAGGAAGATGCGCCAGCGTGGTAGCGGGATGTAGTCGACACCGTCGTAGTGCGTCTTCGAGGGCATGGGGTTGTTGTCGTTGATGCCAACAACGCGGCACAGTAACTTACCATATAGAAAATATGCCGCAACCAATGCCGCAAGACATATAATGAATGTAACCATAGAGAAATATTTTTTTCTATTATGGTGCGAATTTAATAATTTTTTGCGATATTTGCAGCGTCAAACGCAAAGTTTGATCATTAGGCGCCTTAATAGCTCAGTCGGTAGAGCACTTCATTCGTAATGAAGGGGTCGCGGGTTCGAGTCCCGCTCAAGGCTCTGGGTCGCGGTGTTATTCATCGCGACTTTTTTTTGTTTGTGCGTTGGTGTTGTCTCGCAACAACTGTTGATAGCGAGTGTGGCAGCTTGTGTGCATGTCCCCAAAGGGCGCTACACTTGGCAGGGCGGGAGCAGAGCTCCCTTATTCGGGCAGAGCTAAAGCTCTTTAATAGGGCGGAGCAAAGCTCCTTAATTTTAATCAAGCGAAGCGCCCGAACAAGGGCATAAGCCCGCCCTATCAAGCGAAGTGCCCGAACAAGGGCGTAAGCCCGCCCTATCAAGCGAAACGCCCGAACAAGCGTAGCACCCAAAAAGAATAAAAAACTATCATTGACAAGGTAATATATGATAACACATACAACCACATCACAACACAAATTAACCATATACACAGCTGCGCAAATTAGCTATAAGTAAATAATTTAGTGGACATTGTTTGTAATTCAAAAATTATTTCTATATTTGCGCTTATGTTGGGATGATGTCCCGCAAAAAAAGAATACGGATACACAATATACAAACAAATTATTAAAACATGAAGAACTTCACAAACTACTTTATTGCGACCCTTGCCATTGTTGCAGGCTTCGCAATGAGCGCTTGTACGCCCGACAACATCGAGGATGGCAAGAAAGGCAAGACAAGTGTTGAGCTCACCGTGGGCGACATCACGCCTAACGGTGCTACCATCACAGTAACAACCGAGGGCATCAAGCAGTATGCTTACATTAAGAGCGACGAGCCTCGTGATGCTGCTGCTATCTTCGTAGGTGGCGAGAAGGTAACCATCGAGGCTACCGACGTGGCTACAACCAAGGAGATTAAGATTCAGGGTCTTGAGCCTAACACCTCGTACAACTACTACTTTGCATTCCGCAAGGCTAACAACGACATCTATGATGAGGTTAAGTGCGCCGAGTTCACAACAACAGGTTATGGCGACAACGTACTTACCGTAGTAGAGCGCAAGCTCGACGGCTTCGCTATCCACGTGCAGGTGCCAGAGGAGGTTAAGGAGCGTGGCAACGCTTTGCGTTACTCTACATCATCACTCCCAATGTACAACTACTCTAAGATTGAAGGCGGCATGGAGCTTGATATGCTTCTCTACAATGCTCAGCAGTTCACCACAGAGGATAAGACTGTGCGCTACGACGAGTACCACAGCTACGAGCGTGACGAGGATGGCAACGTTATCGAGAATGGCGCTGCTTACTCTGACCCAAAAGTTCCAGGTGAGCCTGGCGTATTCCTCATTGGCGAGTATGGCTACATGGACGATCCTAACGAGATGGTTGTTTACATGGATGGCGAGGTTAAGACCGTAAGCGTCTCTGAGGAGGACCCTGAGTTCATAAACTACATATCAAATGCAATCTGGTCGTACCCCGCAGGTTGGTCTGCTGGCTACTACATGCCTATGTACGACTGGAAGCGTTGGATAGAGGAGGCAAAGAACAACCCAGATAGCTACGACCCTGAGAAGTACTGGACAGGTTACTACGAGAAGCTATATATCAGCACTCAGGAGCCTGAGACATTGGCAGGTAATGTAGAGATTAAGGTTACAGACAAGACTCCTATCGACGCATGTATCACCTTCACTCCATCGGATGACGTACTCTTCTACAACTACTTCATCTGCACCGAGAGCGAGTACCAGAATCAGATAATGCCTCTTCTTGACAATAACGAGGAGCATTTGCGTTGGTTCGTAGGCTCATACTTCGCCATGATGACATTTGGTACCGATGCCGGCTCAGGCGTTACCGAGCAGTGGCTTAAGGATGACTGGTTCTTAGATACTAAGGGATTGGCAGGCCAGCAGATTCGCGTATTGGTATCGGGTATCGGCGACAACGATGGTACTAAGCAGTGCTTCAACTCACTCACCTTCACTATGCCTGAGGTTACCCTTCCAAAGCCTGACGTAGTGATCACCCCTATCGAGGACGACGACCCATACATTGCATCGTTCCTCATAAAGAACCCAGACCTCTCGAACCCTATCACCGAGGCTTACTTCGCTTGTAACTACGTTCGTGAGTTCGACCAGGTGCTTAAGGAGTACTCATACACACAGTTGCTCCAGGAGATGGGTAACCCACTTCACGTAGACAAGACCGCTATCGAGCAGATTAACTCTGAGAAGGGCTTCGTATTCTCTATCGCAAGCCGCGAGAACGCTACAACACGTCTTGCAATGCTCGTTTACAACTGGGAGGGTTCGGGCAACAACCCCGACACCCCTGGCTCACAGGCTGTTGCCGAGTACACTACTCCTAAGGCGAACTACCCTGTACGCGTAAACTCTGACCTCTTCACAACACTCTGCGGCGAGTGGGAGGCTACAGCTCCTATGAAGGAGTGGGTGGCTGAGACCGAGGAGAGCGAGGGCTACTGGAAGGATATTGCAAATTACACATCACCTATTACTATTGCTTCAGGCATCGAGTATCCTGAGACACTCTCTGACGAGGTTTACGACATCTACGAGGAGTGGGGCATCAGCCGCGATAAGACCGATGAGCTCTACGAGGAGTTCGTAGCTTTGGCAAAGGATTACAACAACCGTACACGCGGCTTCAACCGTTTGTTGTGCCTCGGCTTCAACTTCGCAGACCCAGCATATATGCTCAACGTCGTGCAGACTCCTTACGACCTCTTCATCTCGGATGAGTTCTCATCAGCTACCGTTGCCGATATGTTCTACGACTTCGGTCCAAAGTGGAACCTTGAGATCGACCAGAATGGTAAAGTATGGTTGCCTATCAACATCGAGCGTGAGTTCCCAATGTCGACATTCTACTACGGTATTGACTACACATTCTACATGTTGGCCGTAGGTGAGAAGTCATATATGGGCTCTCCTGTATACAACCAGAATGGCGAGCTTATCTGCGACTCTAAGTTCCCAGTAGAGGTATCGGAGGATGGCAACACCATTACTATCAAGCCTATCATCTACAACTATAAGGATAGCGCGGGTAATGATGCTGTTGAAACCTACTATCCTTGCGTAGCACAGCTCCAGTACGGCATGGCTACACCTCTTAACCCACGCGTTAACGGCGATATCGTCCTCAAGCGTAAGGGTGCATCTGCACAGTCTGCAAAGGCTAACGCTTCAGTAGGCAAGGCTAATGTTCAGAGCGTTGAGTCATTTGGCGAGGCTCCACAGCCTATGCAGCGCACATACTCGATGACTCCTCTTACAATTGATCCGGCGAAGGTACGCACACGCAACGTGCGCGAGACACCTATCGACAACTCTGAGGAGGCTTACCACGCACGCGTGCGCAAGCTCTTCAAGCAGACCTACGGCTTCGACTTCCCTGCAAAGGAGGAGTAGTCGCTGCGACAAAAGACAACACACAGGGGCTGGCCGTCGGGTCGGCCCCTTGTTGTTGGGGCGGGGAGTATCAAATATTTTTTCGGATTTTTCGTTGCACAATATACCAATTATTATTAAATTTGCGTTACTATGATAGAGTCAACAATATAAACCACAACAACATGAAGAAATTGATATTACTAATCGCGCTATTCTGTTCAACATTATGCTACGCACAATCTCCCTCTAACATTGGTCGGATGTATGACGATAAGCCATTTATTCCTCACGAGATGGAGGGTTACTTCGACCTCGACGAGGCTATCGCCGCTGCCACAAAGCTGAATAAGCCGATCTTGGTAGACGTTACCGGCTTCGCGAATAACAACGGCCGTGAGATGGAGCAGGTTGTATGGGGCAACGAGCGCATATTGACTATGCTCAAGAACGACTTTGTAATCTGCGCTCTCTATGTTGACGATAACAACAAGGCTGACGATGGCCAGCGTCTTGGTACAAAGAACTCAAAACTCGCTGCTGACCGTTGGGGTGTGAATGCACAGCCAGGATATATCATTCTTTCACCTGATGGCGAGACAGTGCTTGCAGGCCCTTATGGCTACAACACCGATATTGACAGCTATATATCATTCCTCGAAGAGGGTCTTGCCAAGCTTTAGAGTATACCCGAGATAAGCATACCTACGGCTTCGACCTCCCCGCAAAGGAGGAGTAGTCGCTGCGACGATAGAGAACACACAGGGGCTGGCCATCAGGTCGGCCCCTCGTTGTATCTACAATATTTTTTGTAATCACACGAATAATTACTACCTTTGTGTAAATAATATAAAGCAATAGGTATGTTTCTACCAACAACAAAAAAGGAGGTCGAGGCTCGCGGCTGGGACGAGTTGGATGTCATCATCTTCTCGGGTGACGCATATATAGACCACCCCTCGTTTGGCCCTGCGGTGATTGGCCGCATCCTCGAGGCAGAGGGCTACCGTGTGGCCATCGTGCCACAGCCCAACTGGCGCGACGACCTACGCGACTTCACGAAGCTCGGCAAGCCACGCCTCTTCTTCGCCGTATCGGCAGGCGCCATGGACTCTATGGTAAACCACTACACAGCCAACCTGCGTCTGCGCTCCAACGACGCCTACACAGCGGGTGGCAAGGCAGGCTTTCGCCCCGACCGTACGGTAGACACATACACCAAGATACTCAAGAGGTTATACCCCCACACACCTGTTGTCGTGGGAGGCATCGAGGCGTCACTACGCCGCCTCACACACTACGACTACTGGAGCGACAAGCTCCGTGAGTCGATACTTGTCACGTCGGGTGCCGACCTGCTTGTCTACGGCATGGGCGATAAGGTCATCCGCGAGGTTGCCAAGGCGATGCGCAACGGCTTCAACATGAAGCTACTACGCGGACTACGACAGGTGGGCTTCATCGCCGATAGAGAGTATGTCGAGCGACTGTACAACGGCAAGACCATCGTTCTCAACTCCTTCGAGGAGTGCCAGCACGATAGCCGCAAGTATGGCGATAACTTCTGCGAGATGGAGACGCTGAGCAACATGATGCAGTGCGACACGACCCTCGTCGAGAGGGTTGGCGAGAGCTATGTTGTGATAACACCACCCCACGAGCGCCTCACCACCGAGGAGCTCGACCACTCGTTCGACCTACCCTACGAGCGTGCGCCACACCCCCGCTACCGCGGCAAGGGCGACATCCCCGCATGGGAGATGATTAAGCACTCGATAAACATACACCGTGGTTGCTTCGGTGGCTGCTCCTTCTGCACCATCTCGGCACACCAGGGTAAATTTATCAGCTCGCGCTCCGAGCGCTCTATATTGGAGGAGGTGCGCCGCATGACCGAGATGCCGAGCTTCAAGGGTAATATCTCGGATGTGGGTGCCCCATCAGCAAACATGTACCGCATGCAGGGCAAGAACGAGGAGCTGTGTAAGAGGTGTAAGCGCCCATCGTGCCTACACCCCAAACTATGCCCCAATATGAATAACGACCACCGCCCACTGCTCGACCTATATCGTAAGATTGGCGAGGTTAAGGGTGTGAAGCGAGCATATATAGGTAGCGGCATACGCTATGACCTCTTCGACGACTCGCCCTACTTCGAGACCGTAGTCAAGCACCACACCTCGGGACGCCTCAAGGTTGCCCCCGAGCATACCGAGGAGCATGTCCTGCGCCTTATGCGTAAGCCCTCGTTTGCGCTCTTCGAGAAGATAAACTCGGAGTTCAAGCGTATATGTCGCCGCGAGGGTATCAACTACCAGATAATACCCTACTTCATATCGTCGCACCCTGGATGCACCGAGGCCGACATGAGAGCCTTGGCAGGCAAGGTGTTAGGCAACCTACACTTCAACCTCGAGCAGGTGCAAGACCTCACACCCACGCCTATGACCCTGTCGTCGGTGATGTTCTATACGGGCGAGAACCCATATACGGGCGAGAAGGTCTATGTGGCACGTTCGCAGGAGGATAAGCGACGACAGAAGAGCTACTTTTTCAACGAGGAGGGCGAGGCTAAGCGCCCCACACGCGAGACACCACGACCCAGGGGTGCGATGAAGGGTATAGCCAAGAGCAACAAGCTGTTAAGGCATAGCAGCACACGACGTAACGAAAAAAAGTAGGCAATTGTTTTTGTTGTTAAAAACATTATCTTTATATTTGCACTAACCAATAATGTGCACGACCATTACAAACCTATAAAAGATTATTACCATGAAAAAGCTAATGTTATTTGCTGCCCTACTCGGCTTTGCCGTAGCATGTGGCGGTGGCGAGAAGAAGGAGGAGCCCAAGAACGAGCAGGCTAACCCTGAGGTCGTTGCCCCAGAGGCAACAGAGACTCCAGAGACTCCAAAGACTCCAGAGCAGGTTACCGAGACAAAGAAACCAATGGAGGTTGGTGGCGTTACGGAGCTTGACAAGAGCAAGGGTTTATCTGTATCACAGGAGATTAAGACTCCCGTATCGGCAGCAGTTGTTGAGGAGGAGACACGCGGCACACTTAAGGATGGTCAGTTGACCGTGCAGGGTGTTAGCGAGATAGACAAGACTCCAAACCTTCAGGTTGGCACAGAGCTTACAACCACACCCATCTCGGTAGCGAAGTAAGCAGAATACAAAACTAATAGAGTCGGAGGTCGACGAGGGAGAGCCCTTGTCGACCTCTACCTTTTTTGCCAATTTTCAACCATACGGATAATAACCTCGATAATCTACAACATCATGGATGCTGAATTTTTAATCACGAACCATTGATTTATAATAGATTATTCTTATATTTGCTATTACAAAACACTCTATTCGAGATTTTTCAACAATGCGCCAAACGACACATATAAGACCATTGGTCAATAATTTGATCGGGGGGGGGATTTTAACACCCTTTAATTCAGCGCGTTACAACCAATCCAACCTAACAATAGCGCTATATAGCAATGTTTCGGGTATCACAAATCGGTACTCCGACATTTCGTCATGCGATATTAGGAGCCACTGAGACAGAGCTTTGCAACCATATCTAAGATATGGTGAATCGAGTAAACAATATACAAATAATAATCTATTAACATCAATTTTTACAAACAATTATGAAAGCAAGATTTTTAGCTTTAGCTGCCTTGGTGCTTGGATTGGCATCATGTCAGACAGAGCCTGAGGGTCTCGACGTAAATGTTGGCGGTGAGCAGACCGTCACCGTAAACGTCACAGTCCCCGAGGCTGAGACCCGTGCTGCTGGTACAGACAGCGCTGCGGGTGCATTTGCAAATGGTGTTCTTGGCACTGAGGACGACAACACCACAATGCGTTACATTCTCCAGGTGTACCTTAAGAATGGTTCGGAGTGGGTTTGTTCAGATGACCGTAAGGTTGCTTACAGCGATGGCAAGAGCGTAGCATTCGAGGTTCGCCTTGTTCCTGAGCGCGACTATCAGTTTGTTGTTTGGGCTGATGTTGTTACCGACGGTAAGAACGATACAGACAACCACTA
>JAFVSV010000010.1 GCA_017503575.1 Alistipes sp.
GCTGCCGATATGGTTATTGCGGTATCTAACCTCACGCGTAACATCGTCATCAATAAGTACAACATCGAGCCCGAGAAGGTCGTTGCCGTGCACAATGCTGTGCAGTTTGCCGAGAACGACAATCCGCTACCAGTGCGTGGCGTAGACGATAAGATTGTCACCTTCCTTGGCCGTATCACCTTCCAGAAGGGTCCCGACTACTTTATCGAGGCGGCAGCAAAGGTGCTTAAGCGTGTGCCTAACGTGCGCTTTGTCATGGCGGGCTCGGGCGATATGATGAACCACTGTATACGTCGTGCTGCACAGCTCGGCATCTCGGATCGTTTCCACTTTACGGGCTTCTTGAAGGGTGACGACGTGCAGAAGATGTTCCAGCTATCGGACGTATATATCATGCCTTCGGTATCGGAGCCATTCGGTATCTCGCCATTGGAGGCTATGCGCTCTAACGTGCCTACGATTATCTCGAAGCAGAGTGGTGTTGCCGAGGTTCTCGACTACGCCGTAAAGGTTAACTACTGGGATGTTGATGCCATGGCTGATGCCATCTACGGTTTGATTACCTATCCGGCCCTTGCCAAGATGTTCTCGGAGAAGGGTATGGAGGAGGTTAACAACCTCAAGTGGTTCAACGCTGCAATAAAGATTAAGGATGTATATCAGCAGGCTATTGATAAGTGTAAATAAATAAAAGATGAGATATATGAAGACTGTTTGTTTCTACTTTCAGGTACACCAGCCCTGGCGTTTGAAGACCTATCGTTTCTTCCAGATGGGCAACGATCACAACTATTTGGATGACTTCACCAACCGCGCCATCATGCAGAAGGTGGCTCGCGAGTGCTACTTGCCTATGAATGCCCTCTTGTTGAGCCTCATCGAGGAGAACAAGGGTAAGGTTAAGTGTTCGTTCTCTATCACCGGCTCGGCTGTCGAGCAGTTCAAGGTCTACGCCCCCGAGGTGTTGGAGTCATTCAAGCGCCTTGCGGAGACGGGCTGCGTTGAGTTCCTTGGCGAGACCTACTCACACTCACTGTCGTCGCTCTACTCTGTTGATGAGTTCAAGCAGGAGGTAAAGCTACACTCGGCAATGCTCAAGGAGGAGTTCGGCGTGAAGCCTACGGCATTCCGCAATACGGAGCTTATATACTCTGACGAGATAGCTAAGGCCGTTGAGGATATGGGCTTCAAGACGATGTTGGCCGAGGGTGCAAAGCATATCCTTGGCTGGAAGTCGCCTAACTTCGTATATAGCGATGCTGTTGATAACAAGCTACGCCTGTTGTTGCGTAACTACAAACTTTCGGACGATATCGCCTTTCGCTTCTCGAATGAGGGTTGGCCCGAGTGGCCTCTCACTGCCGATAAGTTCGCACAGTGGGTTGCCGAGGAGAATGGCGACATTGTTAACCTCTTCATGGACTACGAGACCTTTGGTGAGCATCAGAAGGCTGCTACCGGCATCTTCGACTTTATGAAGGCGTTGCCCGCAGCACTTCTCAATAAGGGTGTTGAGTTTGCAACTGTTAGCGAGGCGTCGAAGCGTCTCCAGCCTGTGGCTGTGCTTCACTGCCCCTATGCCATGTCATGGGCAGATGAGGAGCGCGACGTAACAGCATGGCTTGGCAACGACCTTCAGAACGAGGCGTTCAGTAAGCTTTACGCCTTGGCACCAAAGGTTAAGAAGGCAAAGAATAAGGACTTCGAGTATGTTTGGCACTTCATGCAGAACTCTGACCACTTCTACTATATGGCAACAAAGTGGTTCTCGGATGGTGATGTACACTCATACTTCAACCCTTATGGCTCGGCATACGAGGCCTTCATCAACTATATGAACGTATTGGCAGACTTCGAGATAGAGTTAAATAAGTTGTAGTATGAAGAGACTATTTTTAGCACTATTCGCAGCGACACTCTTTGTGGGCTGCGCAAGTAATATGTCAGAGGCTGAGGCAGGTGCTGTGGAGAATAAGGCGACACTTTCGGATATTGCCGATAGAGCAATCTATAACCTTGATGCCGATGTAGATGCCTACATGGCATGGTATGACATGCTCGTTGTTGAGAATGCCGAGAAGGTCGACGCCAAGACTGTTGAGGCTGCCGCGGCATTCGATGCCCACTTCGATGCGTGGTATGATTCGTTGACCAATACCGATATCAAGGAGCTTGCTGCAGCACGCACCAAGTTCGAGGCGGCTTATGCTGAGGCTGTCGACTGGTACAATCGCCTTAGCGACGATGAGCAGGAGGGTGCCACGAAGGCTCTTGCAGAGTGGGAGGAGGAGAACTTCGAGTCCCAGGCTACAATGATTATCTTCGCCGTTAAGGTTGCAGATATGGATGTCGCTGCCATTAAGGAGAAAGGTGTGCCTGTGCTCAGCGCCACCTTCTTTGAGTAAGCAGCTGATTACTAATAATTGAGGGTGTGGAGAGCGGTTATCGCGATTTCCACAGCTCTCTTTTTGGGTATTCCCAATAAAAAGCATTAATTTTGTATGCTTATAGCCCATGACTTATAATAAGTATCACGATAATATGCATGGCGTGTTTTATTCTTTGTAAATATAAGGAACTTTTGTCTATGAAGAAGTTTTATATTTTGTTGACAAGTGCTACAATTGGTTTGGTCGCTTGTGAGAATGTTGTAGATAGTCCAGTTATGTTGCCTGAAGGTAGCGAGATAGAGATTCTTATTGGCGAGCAGAATGGTGTGTTTGATGATAGCGGTTTTGAGTTAATGCTCGGTGGCACTGTATTGGAGTCATTTTATTATGAGAATTGCGAAACTAACGATAGTAGCAAGCAGCATAAGAGAGTTGTCTTCAACGAAGATGGAACATGCTCGGTTATATTGCACACGACAAAAGAGGGGGCTGATGTCTATTATCACTCACGAACCTTTGTGTGGGACTATGATGAGCAAACAAAGAGTATTGTAACCACTGATGAGTATGGGAATGTTAATAGAGCGCAGATATTATATTTGGACGGCGAAAAGTTCGTTTACCAGGGAGTGGTTGCCGACCATATGCAGCAGATGCCTTACATGGATGATGATATGGACTATAGTCGTTATAGGACAATAGCCTACATTACCCGCGATTATGGATGGGCTGATAAGGAGACTCTATCGTTTGATGTTGAGGTGCGATGTCTTGCCGCAAAAGATGATGCTCGTCTAAATAAAATGTACGAATTGATTGAGGGTGCGAATGGTGAAGTGGATGATGATTTAGTTGTTGAGTCTCTGCATTCAAAGGTGCTATACTTCGGAAGAGACTTAAATGGAGTAGAGTCGGGATGCACATATGGCGATATTGGTATCTACTACATATGGGGTGATTATGTGTATTGGACTGATACGGTGACATTGGGAGGTGCAATTCCATCAACATATGTACTACTTGAGGATGGTACTTGTCGTGATTGCTTTGTCTATGATGAGTTGGGTAATCAGCAGCATCCGTTGTGGGGTAAAAAGTGTTACTTAGAGGATAAATGGTCTTATGATGCTGAAAATAATATGCTCTATATTGGTGATTCAAGCGCTGAGGTGTTGTATTGTGATGACGCAATGGCTATACTAAAGGGTAAGATTGATGGGTATCCTCAGTACTATGACTATGCACTCATATATGTAGATTTTACCAAGCTCGATCGTGATGCAACTCTTGAGGAGTATGATGAGTTGTTTAGTCTTTAATATTCTATATTAACTACTATGAAAAAGGTAATTTATTATAAGTAGTTTGATGCGCGAAAGAGCCTATCTTTCAAAACATATTGCGTCCCGAGATCTTTGTGTCTCGGGGCGCTTTGCCTTTGTAGGCAATGCTACAAACAAAACATTTTTGGTAATCACAATAAAAAGCATTAATTTTGTATGCTTATAGCCCATAATAATTACTGCTATGAAAAAGATTCTTGAGATAGACTTTGAGCACTATGCCTCTATCGAGGATATGGATGCTGCCGACCGCGCGCTTGTCCGCGAGGCGGAGGAGGCTACGGCTACGGCAAATGCCCCCCATTCACACTTCCATGTGGGTGCTGCCGTGAGACTGAGAAGCGGCAGGACGCTTCACGCCTCGAACTTCGAGAGTGAGGTATACCCTGCGGGGTTGTGCGCCGAGCGTTCGTTGCTCTTCTATGTCGAGGCCAACTATGCCGACGACCCCATCGAGGCGCTGGCTATCGCCTCGAACCCCTCGGAGCGCGAGTGCTACCCTTGTGGCCAGTGTCGCCAGGTTATCGTCGATGTCGAGCGACGACAGAACGCCCCAATACGCGTTATAATGTCGGGTGCCGGCACCGCTTCGGTTGTCGCCTCGGCAGAGAGACTATTACCATTTACCTTTAAGCTGTAATATGTTTACTATTAACGATATACTTTATGAGGATAACCACCTCATAATCGTCAATAAGCACTGCGGCGACCTTGTGCAGAGCGACCCCGATGGTACTGAGGCTATCGAGGATCAGATAAAGGCGATGATTAAGATACGCGACCATAAGCCTGGTGCGGTATTCTTGGGTGTTGTACACCGCATAGACCGCCCTGTGAGTGGTGCTGTGCTCTTCGCCAAGACCTCGAAGGCGTTGGCGCGTCTCAATGAGATGATACGCACCAAGCAGATAAAGAAGACCTACTGGGCTGTCACCGAGAGCCGTCCCGCCGAGGAGGAGGGTAGCCTGCGCCACTGGATAGTGCGTAATGCCAAGACCAACCGCTCGCACGCTCATATCAAGCCCAAGGGCGATGGCAAGGAGGCGCTACTCGACTATAAGGTGTTGGGTGCCTCGACAAACTATACGCTCATTGAGGTCGACCTGCAAACGGGACGTCACCACCAGATACGCGCACAGCTATCGGCCATAGGCTGCTCTATCAAGGGCGACTTGAAGTATGGTGCGAAGCGCTCGAATAGGGATGGTGGCATATCGCTACACTCGCGCCGTATAGAGTTCCTCCACCCTGTGGGAGGCGCTCCTATATCTATCACTGCCCCCACACCCAAGGGTGATGGTCTTTGGGCATTCTTCGAGGAGGCTAACTCGTAAAACTTGAAATGAGAAATTAGTAATGAGGATTCTAATTCAGAGAGTTACAGAGGCGAGGTGTCGTATCGAGGGTGAGGTGTTTAGCGAGATTGGTGCTGGCATGGTAGTCCTCGTTGGCGTTGGTCACGACGACGGCGCCGAGGATATAGAGTGGCTCACGAAGAAGTTAGTGCAGCTGCGCATCTTCGATGATGAGGCGGGTGTGATGAACCTATCGGTGCAGGATGTCGAGGGCGAGGTGATGCTTATCAGCCAGTTCACGCTCCACGCTATGACCAAGAAGGGTAACCGCCCCTCGTGGATTAAGGCGGCACCCGAGGCGGTGTCGAAGCCGCTATACGAGGCCTTTATCACAAGCGTTGAGCAGGCGTTGGGACGCAAGGTGGCAACGGGCAGCTTTGGCGCAGACATGAAGATTGAGCTCACGAACGATGGGCCAGTAACAATATGGATTGATTCAAAAAATAGAGAATAATGAGGAGACTACTAACTCTGTTTATCGCTACGCTTATCGGTGTGGCGTGTGAGAAGGAGGGAGATTTCGTGTGTAAGGTTGTCGATAGCGAGGCAACAAATATAACAACAACATCTGTTACGTTGGAGGCTACCATCAACGCCTCAGACTTTAGTCAGGTTGAGCGTGTGGGCTTTATGCTCGACAATGAGTTCTATGCTGCTCAGCTCGGTCGCGTCTTCACCATAACTATCGAGGACTTGAAGCCTAATACCTCTTATGAGTATAGGGTGATGATATATGCGGCAGACGATGTGTGGAACATTCCTGGTGGCACGTTCAAGACGCTTGCTGATGGCGAGGAGCCTGCCCCCGAGCCCGAGCCAGAACCCGAGCCAGAACCAGAACCCGAACCCGAGCCAGAACCAGAGCCAGAGCCAGAGCCAGAACCAGAACCCGAACCAGAGCCAGAGCCAACCCCCGACCCAACGGGCGGTAATACCTATCGTTCGGGATGGTTTGAGTTGCCCATAGAGTTCGACGCTAATGGCGATGGTCGTGACGACAAGAACGCGACATACTACTACGCTCACCACCTCTGTGGTGGCTCCGAGCAAAATGCTCAGCGCAGCGGCCGTGCACGCAACTACACCGTATGCTTCTCGTCGGAGCACCACTGCCCTGTGTGGGTGGCAGCACCTCGCCACTCGATGTACGAGGGCTCGGCAAACCGTACGAATGCCTATACGCAGGACCCACAGATACCCGCTAACATTCAGTATGAGCGTAAGGATGCCGACAGCGGCTGTAATAATGGCCACATGCTTGGCTCGGCAGAGCGCACATCGTCAACCGAGACAAATAAGCAGGTATTCTACTTCTCGAACATTGCGCCCCAATACTCCGATACGTTCAATACGGGTGGTGGTGCGTGGAACAACCTCGAGGACCATATCGACGGCCTTGTATGCCGCGATACGTTGTATACCGTCGTAGGCTGCTACTTCGATAAGTATACCGACAAGTATGGCAACACGGGCTCGCCCAAGAAGATATCGTTTGGTGGTCGCTCGGACGTGTCGCGCCCAACGATGTTCTACTACGCACTGCTTCGCACCAAGAGCGGCTCAACGGGCAAGAGCGTCAAGGATTGCTCGGCATCGGAGTTGCAGTGTGCAGCCTTCGTCATCTGCCACGAGCAGGACAAGGGCCATAAGCCACAGGCGCAGGATATTATCTCTATCGAGGAGCTCGAGCGCCTCACAGGCTTCACCTACTTCGAGAATGTGCCTAACGCACCGAAGAGTACGTTTAACGCTAACGACTGGTTATAGTTATGCTCATAGCACTACAAAAGCGCCGCGAGAATATCGCCGAGTACATACTCTACATCTGGCAGGTCGAGGACCTGCTACGCGCCCTTCAGTTTAGCCCCGAGGCGATATACGCTACACTTGTGGCTAAGGTCGAGGGCGCTGACGAGCAGCAGAAGGAGAACATCTTTAATTGGTATATGCAGATTGTCGAGCTGCTACGCAAGGAGGGTAAGCTCGAGAAGGGGCATATCGACCATACGCTACACCTTATTGCCGACCTTCACAACCTGCACCTACAACTGCAGAAGCTGCCCGTAGGTGAGCACTACCGCGCGACGTATGTGCCTCTTGCCCTGGAGCTGCCACGCCTACGCTCGGTGATGGATAATAACGACATTAGCGATACGGAGCTCTGCTTCCGTGCCCTCTATGCCGCGATGCTCTACCGCATCAAGGGTGAGCACCAGAGCGTGATTGTGGATACCTTGGCTGTGGTCTCTCCCGCTATTGGCGAGCTTGCGGCGATATATGGCAAGGTTGAGCGTGGCGAGATAAACCTCTTCGACGACTGATAGAGGGAGGCTATTTTGCGCATAAATCACTAAAAGAGAAAATTATTTCGCCGATTTGTTTGCAATTAAAAAAAATCGTTGTACCTTTGCACCTCGCAGATGAAGCGTTAATCGGGACGTTTCAGCGGCAACGAAAGATAGAAACGGAACAAAAACAATAAAAAACAGATACGACTATGGCAATGAAAAGAACTTACCAGCCTTCTCGTCGCAAGAGAATCAACAAGCACGGTTTTCGTCAGAGAATGGCTACCGCTAATGGCCGCAAGGTATTGGCAGCACGTCGCGCAAAGGGTCGCAAGAAGTTGACCGTATCAGACGAGGCAACATTCAAGTACAACTAAGCCACGGCTTAGGTACATGCAAAATAACGCGAGTAACGATTGTTACCCGCGTTTTTTGTGTTTGCGTCAGCGGGGTATGGTGAAGATGAAAGATGAAAGAGAGGCGTTGTCGCGGACAGAGGCTGCAATCAATGGGTTAATATGAGTTAAAATGGGTTACGATGGAAGAGACTCATAGAAACCCATAGTAACTCATCGAAACTCATCTTGCGGACATCGCCCGCCTATAATTTAACTCGTCATGCCGAGGAGGGGCACTTGTAAGGGGCCTGGGAGCACAATGCTCTATGCCCCGACGTGGGTATCTACCGCTGTTTAGTGGCGGTGCAAAGCGTGATAGTCAGCATCCAACCCTCACTATCAGCGATGTTGCTCGACAATGGTAGATCGCCACAGAATTGCATATACCGAAGCAAGTATCACGACCGCCCGCGGATGCAATTCTTCGCGATGACGTTTTAATGCGGGCAACGCCATTAATAGCCCCCAACCAAAGCAATGCCCCCTCTGTGATGCGGGTAACTAAAAAGATACCCGCGGGATGAAAGGGCAAAGATGAACGATGTGTGTTCTTGCGGACAGGACACCCCCTCCCCAAAAAACACAAGCCTCCCCCAGTGATGCGGGCATGCAAAAGTATACCCACGAAGATGGAAGATGTAAACGGAAAGATTAAAGATGTGTGTTCTTGCGGATAGGACACCCCAAAAAACACAAGCCCCCCACCAGTGATGCGGGTATACAAAAGTATACCCGTGATATTTTGGGGGCGCTACATTTGAAGGGGGCGGATGCCCTTAGTCGGGCGCTACGCTTAGTCGGGCGGGGCAATCAGAGCTTGCTTGATAGGGCGGAGTATTGCTCCTTAGTCGGGCACTACGCTTAATCTCATGCGGGCGTTGCCCGCAACCATTGCTATTTTTCATTGCTCATTTCTCATTTGTGGCACTCTATCTGCCACGCACGCAAAAAGCCCAACCCTGCGTTGCTCGAAAACAACGCCGAGTTGGGCTTCATTATATGTAGCGCTACGCATGGGTCTGTGCCCTGCGCACGCCATCTGTGGCTACTTCTTGCTCTTAGGCGCCAAGATCATATTCATCTTCTTGCCATCGAGCTTTGGCATAAGCTCCACACGAGCATACTCCTCCAAATCGTTGGCAAAGCGCAAAAGCAAGATCTCTCCCTGCTCCTTGAAGACGATAGAGCGACCGCGGAAGAATACATAGGCCTTAACCTTTGCACCCTCCTTGAGGAAGTTCTCGGCGTGCTTGAGCTTGAAGTTGTAGTCGTGGTCGTCGGTCTGTGGGCCGAAGCGAATCTCCTTGATGACAACCTTAACCTGCTTTGCCTTAATCTCCTTGGCCTTCTTCTTCTGCTGATAGAGGAACTTCTGGTAGTCGGCGATGCGGCATACC
>JAFVSV010000011.1 GCA_017503575.1 Alistipes sp.
ATTTGTTTGTTTGTCGAAACCATAGGGTTGTCGACAAACAAACAATCGACAATTAATTATATATGTTTATATATCAATATATATATGTTCTTTGATATATATATTAATATATGTTCACTGATATATATTGTTTAAGCGTACGGCGTTCGTGCGTTCGAAGACATAGGGTTTACGAACGTACGAACGACTACGCCCTCTCAAGCGCAGCGCCCGAACAAGGGCGTCAGCCCGCCCTCCCAAGCAGGCTCTGCCTGCGCCCGATGAAGCGCAGCGCCCCAAAAAAGAGCGTCAACCCTCCTCTCCTGAACGCTGTGAACGCTGCGAACGCTGTGAACACTGCGAACTCCCCCGTTCGCACCGTTCAGGCGGGAGCAGAGAGAAAATAGGGAGCGCTACATTTCTCCCTGACTTCTCCCTGACATCCTCCTGAATCCTCTCTCTCTTCTCTATGTTCGCGACAATGCCCATCTTTTCTCTTTGCTTCTTATCTGCAAAAATTGCCCGTTCGTCCATCAAACACTCCCGCTCGTCATAGTTGCCCCTTTTGGTGTGCCTATCTTGCATAGTTTTTATTACCTTTGTATATGGTGTACGCGCCTATATGCGTACATACGCAAACAGGAAACTTATAAACCCATTACAATATGAAAGTCTTAAACTACTTTGAGGGCGAGGCAAGGACCTCTAACTCATACGAGGCTCCCGCAATTGAGAGTGTCGAGGTAAGCGTTGAGCATGGCTTCAACGCAAGTGCTGGCTTTGAAGGCCCATCTTACGACGAGGAGGATGTAGAGTGGTAATCCAATGTTTAACCTATTAATGAGCAAAATCGAGATGAAAAACTTATGGAAAATGATGGTTGCTGCACTGGTTATCATTGGTGCAACAGCTTGTACAGAGACAGAGGAGAGCGTTGACGCCAACGAGCAGGCTGGCGTATCGTTCTACGCTACATTTGGCGACGACGACACCCGCGCCTATATCGACGATTCGGATGGCGACAAGAGATGGACAACCGTCTGGGAGGAGGGTGATGTACTACTTGTAGCCAACACCGCAGATGACATCGACTTTACATTCGTATGTACTGATGCCGCCACTGGTAAGTTTACTTGCGAGGAGAGCGCAGCAGCAGATCTTATTGGCCAGACTGTGCTAATCAGTTCAGATAGCCGTAAGCATCCCCGTGACTCTCGTCTTGGCAAGAAGGCTCTTTATGTGTGGACTACAGGTGTAGAGTTTACGCAGGATGCAACCATTCAGCTTACATCGCAGACATCATTCTTACGTTATACCTATGAGGGTGATGGTGCTGTTACCTTGAAGTTGGAGCTTCAGTCAGATTCGGGTGCTAATATCAAGTCTTTCCGTTCCTTTGATAATGAAACCGAAGGCTTTACTGTTGCTGATGAGATTACCTTCTCAGGCATCAAGGGCGAGAATTTTGTTCCTTTCTGGTGTGGCATTGATCCATCTTTTGATCCGCGTGAAGCCACATTGTCGTATTCTATTGATGGTGTAAAGGTGAAGGAGACAACAATCAACCATATCTGCTGTGGCAAGGTCTACAACCTCGGTACTTTGACCGACCCAGAGCCAGCGTATGAGCTTTCTGCATACTCTGTTCCTGGTACACATAACAATTGGACTGCTGGCGAGACCCCAATGTATATTGTTGGTGACTACTGCGTAGCATTCAATGTAGAGTTTGCTGATGATGGTGCATTTAAGATTCTTGGTGATAAGTGGATTGGCGCTAACAACCTTACTGTTGGCAAGTGGACAGCAACCGGTGATAGCAATATCTATGTATCTGCTGGCACATACGATATCTACTATTCTGAGGCAGAGTCAAAGATTTGTGTCGTTGCCGCTGGAGAGGAGGTTCCTGCAATGCCTGTATTCTCTGTTGGCGTAGTGGGTCTTGGCGGTAACTGGGATACTGACACCGATATGACTTTGGAGGGTGAGTACTATACCTTGAAGAATGTAACTATTGCTGCTACTGATACCTTCAAACTCCGCATCAGCGATGATTGGGACGAGAACTATGGTATCGCAAGCAGTGAGACTGCCGACACCGTAGCCATCAATGTTGATGCTATGTATACCCTTGTGCAGGATGGTAAGAATATGCAGGTCGCAGCAGGTACTTATGACCTATACTTCGACTACGAGACCAAGGAGTTCTATGTGTTGACACCTGGTACGACACCTGAGGAGTTGGAGATTCTTCAGTACAAGGTATATGTATATAAGTTTGAGACAAATTGGACTAATACTTATCTTTATACTTGGGATAGTAATGACGCAAAGCATACTGGTGAATGGCCTGGTTCTACAACAAGCGAGATTGTAACAATCAATGGCTATGAGTATATGGTATGGACATTGCCAAGAACAGCTACTGGTAAGAATTTGAATGCAATTCTTACAAATAATGGTGGAGATCAGACTCAGGACTATGAGCTTGGATCATTGACAGAGGATAAGTATATCCTTCTTTATTCTGGTGCTGCTATGCCTATTGAGGATATCAACAACCCTGAGCCAGAGGCGCCTACTCAGACCTACAAGGTATATGTATATAAGTATAATAACACTTGGTCAAAGCTCAATCTTTATACTTGGGATGCTACTACAAATGCAACTTACACAGGTAGCTGGCCAGGAACATCTACAACGATAACTGAGACAATAAATGGTTATACATATTATGTTTGGGAGATGCCTGCTACTGCTGTTGGTCGACAGTTCAGGATGATTCTTAATAATGGTTCTAATCAGACAGGTGATAGTGACGCATATACTCTTGATAGGGATATCTACATACGTCTTAATGGCTCTGCTATTCAGAATATTGATGACCCCAACAACCCAGAGCCAACTGTTGAGTCTGTTGAGCGTAAGATTTATGCTACAACAACGCTATCATGGTCAAAGATGAATTTATATGCTTGGGGTGGTGGCTCAAGCTTCACATGGCCAGGTAAGGCGATGACCACAGAGACAATCAATGGTACTAAGTATTATGTATATACATTTGATAAGTCTATGGATGGCGCAACTTTGTCGGGTGTAATCTTTAATAATGGTTCATCACAGACAGTAGATATAACCAATGTTAAGTTGGATCAGGATCGTTTCTTCAAGGTTCTTACAGCTAAGAGTGGTAATAACTATAAGTATGAAGAGATCGCCGATCCAAGATAATAATTTACCCCATAATACACAAATGATTCTGCTCGGTGCTTCGGCATCGGGCAGAATTTTTCTATTCAATTAGCAATGGGGAGCTCGGGCGCTTTGCTTTTTCGGGCGCAGGCGATGCCTGCTTCATCGGGCGCTTCGCTTCATCGGGCGCTTCGCTTGATAAATGTCAAGGAGCTTCAGCTCCGCCCGACTAAGGGAGCTTTGCTCCCGCCCGATTAAGGGCGATAGCCCGCCCGACTAAAGAGCTTTAGCTCTGCCCGATAAAGGGAGCTCCGCTCCCGCCCGATAGAAAAAGACAACGCTGTTGTCTCTCTGAAAACTCTCTTTCCTCTCCGCCTTACTTGTACTTCTCGCCCCACAGCTGGCGCATGCGCTCGGCGATCTTCGCCTCCTGCTGGTTTTGCTCGTTGGGGGTGTAGAAGCGTGTGCCGCTGAGGCTCTCGGGGAGAAACTCCTGGCGCACGAAGTTACCCGCATAGTCGTGGGCATACTTATAGTCGGCGCCGTAGCCGAGCTTATCCATAAGCTTCGTGGGGGCATTGCGCAGGTGCAAGGGCACAGGGCGATTTGTGGTGTCGTGCTCGACCATCTGCAACGCCTTGTTTATGGCCATATATGCCGAGTTGCTCTTGGGGCTTGTCGCGAGATATATCGTCGTCTCGGCGAGCGTGATGCGTGCCTCGGGCATGCCTATCTTATGCACCGTGTCGAAGCAGGCGTTGGCCAAGAGTAGGGCATTGGGGTTTGCCAAGCCCACATCCTCCGAGGCGAGGATCACGAGACGTCGTGCTATGAAGCGCGGCTCCTCGCCACCCGCCAACATACGCGCAAGGTAGTATATTGCAGCATTGGGGTCGCTGCCGCGCACCGACTTGATAAAGGCGGAGATAACATCGTAGTGCTGCTCGCCCGACTTATCGTATAGGGCGATATTCTGTTGCAGGCACTCGGTGACGCGCTCGTCGTCGATGATGATATCACCCTCCGAGGCGCTCATGATGATGTCGAGGATATTCAACAATTTGCGAGCATCACCCCCCGAGAAGCGGAACAGAGCCTCTGTCTCGCGCACCTCGACATGGCGTCGTCGAAGCTCCTCGTCGGTGGCGAGCGCCCTATCTAATAGCGTCTGCAGCTCGCTATCCTCCATGGGCTTGAGCACATATACCTGACAGCGGCTCAATAGTGGCGAGATAACCTCGAACGAGGGGTTCTCGGTTGTGGCGCCTATAAGCGTCACTATGCCCTGCTCCACAGCGCCGAGCAGCGAGTCCTGCTGCGACTTGTTGAAGCGGTGTATCTCGTCGATAAAGAGGAACGCAGGGCGTGCATTGAAGAGGTGTTGGTTCTTCGCCTTCTCGATAACCTCGCGCACATCCTTGACGCCCGACGTCACCGCCGAGAGGGTGTAGAAGGGTCGCTCCAAGGCGTTGGCAACAATCTTGGCAAGCGTGGTCTTACCCACACCTGGAGGGCCCCACAGGATAAATGACGGCACACTTCCCGTAGCTATGAACTTACGAAAGACGCCATTATCACCCACGAGGTGTCGCTGTCCTATATAGTCGTCGAGGCTCTGCGGACGTAGCCTCTCTGCCAATGGTTGATGTGCCACCCTACCTATAAATAAGAGATTAGAAATGAGCAGTTGGCAATTAGAAATATATTTAATTAACGATGGTTGTTGTTGCGGGCGTGTGCCACTCTTTATTCCATGGTGGCAACGCCCGTTTATTGCTTATTTCTAACTCCTCACTGCTATTTTACATATTAGTGCTTCACTGCGCCCACCTTATTAGGCTCGTGCTTATACTTGAAGAGCACCCAGAAGGCGAGTACCACAACGAGGGCATAGCCCGCGAAGATAAGCCATGTGGTGCTCCAGCCATCCATCTGCGCGACGGGATCGGTCTGTGATAGCACAAGGTGGTCGACAACAGCCTGCGCACCGAGAGTGCCTATCGTAGCACCAATACCGTTGGTCATAATCATAAAGAGACCCTGCGCCGATGAGCGTATCGAGGCATCTGTCTCGTTGTTGACGAAGAGTGAGCCCGAGATATTGAAGAAGTCGAATGCCACGCCATAGACAATCATCGAGAGGATGAACATCCACACGCCACCACCTGGGTTACCGAGGCCAAAGAGGCCGAAGCGCAATACCCATGCGAACATGGCGATAAGCATCACCTTCTTGATGCCGAAGCGCTTGAGGAAGAATGGTATGAGGAGGATACATAGCGTCTCCGATATCTGTGATAGCGATATCAGTGCATTAGCATGCTGCGCCGCAAAGGTGTCAGCATAGGCAGGGATGCCATTATACGACGTGATAAACGTATTTGCAAAGCCATTGGTAATCTGCAACGACACGCCCAGGAGCATCGAGAAGATGAAGAACATAGCCATCTTCTTCTGCTTGAAGAGCGTGAAGGCACGAAGACCCAACGAGTCGACAAACGACCTCTTCTCTGCCGAGGTGTTAACAGGGCATGTGGGCAACGTAAAGGCGTAGCCCGCAAGCATGATGCCTATGATGGCGCTCTGGAAGAGCTGCTCGTATGTGGCCTGGAAGCCCGCAAAGTCGCACAATAACATGGCGCAGATGAAGCCCACGGTACCCCACACACGGATAGGTGGGAATGCCGATACGGTGTCGAGGCCATTGCGCTCCAAGGCTGTGTATGCCACCGAGTTAGATAGCGCCAAGGTGGGCATGTAGAATGCTACACTCAACGTGTATAGCGTGAGTAGCGTGTCGAGGTTTGGCTGCCCCGAGGCACTGCTGATGGTGTATGCCGCACCCGCCATGAAGAGAGCTGCAAGCAGATGACATATACCGAGGAGTCGCTGCGCCTGCACCTTGCGGTCGGCGATGATGCCTATGATGGCTGGCATGAAGAGCGAGACGATACCCTGCATGGCGTAGAAGATGCCAATCTGCTTGGCAAAGCCGAGGCCTGCGAGCATGGTACCCATAGATGTAAGATAGGACCCCCATACAGCGAACTGCAGGAAGTTCATAATAATCAATCGAGACTTAATGCTATTCATAATCAGAATGTTATATTGTTATCATTCGTATACAATGCAAAAACTTTAACAAAGATATGAATTTTTTTTGCAATTTTCTTTGTTATTCAAAAATAAAGTTCTACTTTTGCACCGTCAAAACAAATATTGGGCTATGGTGTAATGGTAACACTACAGATTCTGGTCCTGTCATTCTTGGTTCGAATCCAGGTAGCCCAACTAAAGCGACTCTCATTTGAGGGTCGCTTTTTCGTTGTTGTGCGTTGTTGTGTCCGCTTATGGCAAGAGGGTAGCCTCCGGCTACTGGTGCGTTGGGTGCATCTGCCATGATGCAAGCATCAGCCAATGCACCCTACCCACCACAGCAAGCTGTTCCTCTTGCCCTCTGTTACACTTCATGTCGCTAAGTTGTTCTTCCTGATTCTCACTGCTCGGTGGTTGAGCCGATAGATGGTGGTTTAATGCTCGGCTTTTGCAGCAGAGCCTCTGCTGCAAAATCTCTGCGCTACAAGGTATCGGCTCTACTTTGCAATGCTCGCATTGCTGCAGTTCGAATCCAGGTAGCCCAACTAAAGCGACTCTCATTTGAGGGTCGCTTCTTCGTTGTTGTGCGTTGTTGTGTCCGCTTATGGCAAGAGGGTAGCCTTTGGCTACTGGTGCGTTGGGTGCATCTGCCATGATGCAAGCATCAGCCAATGCACCCCACCCACCACAGCAAGCTGCTGTGGAGCACTCCCGAAAACTGGTGGCGAGTGAAATTCTCTGCAAGGTGAAGGCTACTCCTGTACTATATCCTTAAGTATCTGTCCCAACTCGCAGTTCTCCATCACGCCATTTATACGCTCCGCTCCTGTGCCGTAGAGGTATATGGGTACCATGATGCCCGAGTGGCCATCCGTAGTCCAGCGATACTCGACACCCTGCTCCGAGAGGTTGAAGTCCGAATTAGAGCTTACGAGCGATAGGCCGCCTGTCTCATGGTCAGCCGTGACGACGACGAGAGTTCCTGGGTGTTCGTCGGCATACGCTACGGCAACCTCGATGGCCTGCATAAAGCTGAGCATCTCCCTCTGCTGCGCCTCGGCATCGTTGCCATGGCCCATGCCGTCGATGAGCGAGCCCTCGACCATAAGCACAAAGCCTCTATCGCGGCCTGCATTTGTCAGCATACGCAGTGCCTCGCTTGTGGCATCGGCAAGATATGAACCCGTATTTTCGCCCACCTCCTTATCGGCTAAGATTGCCAGTACAGGCTCTATGCCCGACAACATGGCGACCTCATCAAGCGTGTGAACAAGTGAGAAACCATGCTCGTTGACAACGCTCTCGGCATCATCGCCATAGCACTCCTTGAAGAATGCCATGCCGCCACCAATGGCTACATCCACCGTGCTTGCTACAAGCTGGCGCGTAATCTCGGCATACTCGTGGCGGTTGCCCACATGGGCATAGAATGCCGCAGGTGTGGCGTGCTGAACGTAGGTGGTGACCACAACACCTGTGCTCTTACCGTTACGTGTGGCCACCTCGAAGAGCGACTCTACGGGCTCTCCCGAGGGTAGCACACCGAGGTATGTGTTGTTAGTCTTATGTCCCGTAGCGAGTGCCGTACCCGATGCTGCCGAGTCGGTAACGCGATTATCCATCGAGTAGGTCTTCTGCAATGCCACATTATCAGCACGGTCGAAGATCGTCTGCTCGTACCTATTCTCGAGTTGCATCATAGATGCCGACGCGAGGCCCATGCCATCGCCTATAAGGAAGATTATACTATTTATCTCCTGCGCCTGTACTGTGAAGAGTGTGGCGAAGAGCATTGCCACAACCATAGATAATCGCTTCATTGTGAATAGTTATTAGTGTTATTGCAAAAGTACATAAAAAAAACTATCTTTGCAATAATTAAAGAGCAAACATCATTGATATATGGCAGATGTACGCATAGCTGAATCGTGGCGCGAGATCCTCAATGAGGAGTTTCACAAGCCCTACTTCGACGAGCTGGTAGGCTTCGTCAAGAGCGAGTATGCCACAACGGAGGTATATCCAAAGGGTGGCAATATCTTCCGCGCCTTCGATAAGTGCCCCTTCGACAAACTCAAGGTAGTAATCATAGGTCAAGACCCCTATCACGGCCCTGGGCAGGCAAACGGCCTATGCTTCTCGGTAAGCGAGGGCGTACCCTTTCCACCATCGCTACAAAACATCTTCAAGGAGGTGCATGCCGATACTGGTGCTGCAATACCTGCAACAGGCGAACTCGAGCGCTGGGCAGAGCAGGGTGTATTGCTACTGAATGCCGTACTCACCGTGCGTGCCCACCAAGCAGCATCGCACGCAGGGCGTGGCTGGGAGCTCTTCACCGACGCCGTAGTACGCGCCATAGCCGAGCGTAAGGAGGGTATTGTGTATATGCTGTGGGGTAGCTACGCACAGAAGAAGGGTGCTATTGCCGACCCTCGACGCAACCTTATACTTCGCGCCGTGCACCCCTCGCCACTATCGGCATACAGAGGCTTCTTCGGCTGTCGTCACTTCTCACAAGCAAACGACTACCTCACATCTATCGGCAAGGAGCCAATAGTGTGGTAATAAGGTAATAATGAAGCGAGGCTACAAACCTCGCTTCTTAAATATCCATGCCGCTGCACTATATAGACCATCGACCATGGGGCGCATCCATCGTGGCAAGCTGTTCACCACGCGTAGGCGGCGTAGCTGGCGTCTGTTGCGACGCGTATAGCCGAACACCTCGATAGCGCGTCTCGCATCCTCCGTGCCACCACGCACACTCTGTGTCAAGGCCTTGCCTATACCCACGCGAGCAATATACTCATTAAGCTCATCGCGCTGCTTGGCATCGTATAGCTCCTCGATGCTATGCGCCGATCTCTCGCTACGATATATCGCGGCCGAGCGGTTAGTTGCCGTGCGCGAGTAACAAACCAAAGCCATTGGTGAGAAGCAGAAGGTAGCCCCCGCCTGCATCATACGCGCCCACAGCCACTGGTCTTCACCCAGACGCATACCCTCGGGGAAGCCTCCTATGCGCTGCACCGTGCTACGACGCAGTGTTGCCGTAGAGGGTATTATAGGGTAGCGACCCTGCAGGGCCTCCGCGGCGGGGTCAATATACCCCTCCTCGGTAGGCACGGCAGCCTCCACACGACGACCCTTATTAACTATATAGAATGCCGTAGAGTAGGCATCGCTATCGGGGTGGTACTCCATAAGGCGGCACACCTCGGCAATATAGCCCGAGAGCCACTCGTCGTCGGCATCGAGTAGTGCTACATAGTCGCCCGTGGCCTCCGCGATACCGCGATTACGGGCGGCGCTTACACCGCTATTCATCTGTCGCACAAGGCGTATGTTCACACCCTCGTGTTCCGCCATGACGCGCTCGACAACTGCCACCGAAGCATCCGTAGAGCCATCATCAACGACGATAATCTCACGAGGTGTAAGACTCTGGTTGATAGCCGAGCGTAGTGCTCGCTCAACCTCCTGCTCCTTATTATACAGAGGGATAACAACCGATATACGCTCGGACGAGTCGCTACTTATTGGTGTTGCGAACTGCAATATCTCGGGGGCATGGTTGAGGCGTTTATCCTCGGGCAGCCACTTCTGAATATCGCCATAGTGGTTGCGCAGATAGCTCTCCAAGTCCGCCGGTGCCCATAGCTGCATATCGCCAAAGCGGCGTAGCTCGCGATGCTCAATGGCGCTACGCGATATCATATCCTTGGGCATACGCACAATATTATAGCGTGATGCTCGGGTCGTATTATAGCGCGTGAGCTCGCGGTGTAGGCGGCGATATATGCGCTCCTTGGACATACACAGCGTCACAAGGCGTATGGCGGCACACGACACCATGCTCTTGGGCATGACAACGCCATTATTAGCCCTTCCGAACCACCGCCATAGCCATACGCTCTTGGCCGTGAAGCAGTTTACCCAGAACTTCACTCTGCGGCGTTGACGACGCTCTAAACGCACATCGTCAGCAATAAGGTCATAGGGGAAGATATCGACATATATTCCATCGGCAATAGACAAACCAACCCACTCGCGCTCGACAAAGCGCGTGCCTACCTTACGCACCTTGGCAAAGTAGAATGGCGTATTCCTATCTGTGGTGTACTCCTGAAGAACGTACCCCTCACGAAGTAGCTGTGGTGCTACACGCAAGAAACGCTCGTAGTGCTCGCGCGTAATGCCGAGATCTATGTCGTCGTCCCACGGCACTATATCGTCGAAGAAGTGGGCGCCAATAGCCGTACCGCCCTGTATGAAGTAGGGGATATCGGCCTCGTCCAGTACACGCACCGTCTCGCGAAGAACGTCGCGTAGCTCCTCGTGTAGTTGGCGTAGTATGTCCGAATTATACTTCATTACATGTTGTGTACAAGGAGGTTACACCCTCTAATATCGCTACCTGCAATACGACCCTCGACCATAAAGCGACCATCGTCTAACAGTCGCCCCACGTCCTGCGTCTGGATAAAGGCGCATGACGATAGGTTGCCAAGGTCGATAATATCTATACCGCCACGCATGCCGTGTGGTGCGTGGTCCATGGGGTCGTTCACATCGCGCACCATGACGCGCATCCATCGAGGTGCTGCGAAGATACCCTCACCCGACGAGTATGCCTGTGACGTTAGCTCCGCCATGCCATACTCCGAGTGGATATGCTCCACGCCAAAGCCTCGGTATAGTATCTCGTGCAGCTCGCGCTTGCTTATCTCCTTACGACGTCCCTTCATGCCGCCCGTCTCCATGACGATTGTATTCTGCAACTTGGGTGCGTATTGCTCGGCGACATCCCATAGGGCATAGCTTACGCCAAGCAGTATCTTGGGCTTAGGGTCTCTCTCCATATCGCTGATAAGGCGCTCGTAGTCATTAAGATAGAAGCCTCCCGAACCAGCCATAGCAATAAGTCTATCGACCATATATACGAGTGATGACCCTTCGCGCTCCAAGTAGTTGGGTAGTAGTCCATAGATACTCCACCTCTCGGGCACTCCATAGAAGCTCTCAAAGGCACTAACAAAGCATCGGCGGTATGTCTCAAGCGATGCCATCATGTGGCGCGAAGCAACCGTAGAGCCCGTATTGCTCGACGTGAAGACTATTTCAGGCGCAGACTCACCGCAGTATACATCGCGGCTCTTGAAGAACTCAATGGGCATAAACGGAATTTCGTCAAGGCGCGTAACAGTCTTGACATCAACGCCTATAAGCGAGAGATACTCGCTATATGGTGCTGTATGTCGTGCCTGATGGCGGAACAACTCAAGGGCAGCGCGCTCGAAGGCCGCATCGTTATCAATGGATAGTATATCATCTATGGTGAGCATAACCCTAATACTCGGCTTATATATTACAAAGAGGGGCCGACGAAATCAGCCCCTCGCTCATATCTCTCTGTGACACCCACTATGGGAGGGGTACTACATTGGCAAAGCCCATGAATGCCATTGCCAACAGACCTGCCGTAATCAATGCGATGGGCACGCCTCGCAACGCCTTAGGCACATTCTCAACCTCGAGACGCTCGCGGATACCAGCGAAGAGTACCAACGCCAAGGCGAAGCCCAAAGCCGTAGCCGTAGAGTAGACAACACCTGTGATAAGGTCGAAGTCCTTCTGCACGGCGATGATGGCAACACCCAGCACCGCACAGTTTGTGGTGATAAGTGGCAAGAAGATACCAAGTGCCTGATATAGCGATGGCGACACCTTCTTAAGTACAATCTCGACCATCTGCACCAATGCCGCAATGACAAGGATAAAGACGATGGTCTGCATATAGCCGATGCTAAAAGGCTCGAGAACATAGGTCTGTAATGCCCATGTTACA
The DNA here is from genome assembly GCA_017503575.1 of Alistipes sp. Lineage (GTDB taxonomy): Bacteria > Bacteroidota > Bacteroidia > Bacteroidales > Rikenellaceae > Alistipes. The sequence goes on from JAFVSV010000011.1 coordinate 12,122, forward strand.
ACCGTAGAGAGTGCCATAACGAAGGTTACGGCCATACCCATACCCAAAGAGGTCTCAACCTTTGACGACACGCCAAGGAAGGGGCATATACCAAGGAACTGCGAGAGCACCACGTTGTTAACGAAGATGGCACCAATAACGATGGCAACGAGGGTGATAGCCTGAACACTCACCGAGCCAGTCTCGAAGGCGCTTCTTACGCCCTCCGAGATATTTTCACCTACCAATAAAGTCATCAATTCCATACTCTCTATCGTTTAGCAATTTTGTTGAACAGAACCATTAAGTAGCCCAGCACGATGAAACCACCAGGTGCAAGGATAAAGATAAGCGGCATAAGACCCTCGCCCTCAACCACGGGCATGCCGAAGATGGCGCCTGAGCCGAGCAACTCGCGTACCATACCTATCACCGTGAGTGATAGCGTGAAGCCCAAGCCAATGCCAATACCATCGAGAGCCGATGCGAAGACCCCATTTTTCGACGCGAAGGCCTCGGCGCGACCCAAGATGACACAGTTAACCACAATCAGCGGGATGAAGACACCCAACGATGCGTAGAGCGCTGGAACATAGGCCTTCATCAACATCTCAATCATTGTTACGAACGATGCGATAACGACGATGAATGCAGGAATACGCACCTTATCGGGTACGAAGTTCTTGATCATTGATATCACCATATTTGACATGATAAGCACAGCCATGGTTGCAACACCCATACCCATACCATTAACGGCTGACGATGTAACACCGATGGTGGGGCACATACCCAAGACGAGTACAAACGTAGGGTTCTCCTTGATGATACCCTTAGTTATAAGTTTTAGCTTGCCCATTATTTATGCTCTCCTTCCTGAGTCTCAGACTCGCTTAAAGTATCATTTACAACATCCTCCATAGATGCAGGGGTCTCGGTGCTCTCGGTAGCATCAGCGCTCTCGGGTGCAACAGCCACATCTGCATCCTCGGCAGCAGTCTCTGCAACAGACTCCTCATTGGCAACGCCCTGCTCGTCATACATGTTTGAGTCACCCTCGGTTGGTGTATCAGCTGTCGAAGTCTCGGGCTCAACAACCTCCTCGTCGTTAGAGTCATCGACAGCAAAGAGTTGCCCTGTAGCCCACAAGTAACCAGCATAGGCTGTCTCGACAGCATTGGTATAGGCGCGTGAAGATATCGTTGAGCCTGTAAGGGCATCGAACGAGCCACTCTTATCATCCTTCTTTACCTTGAAGACCAACTCATCGGCATACTTACCAAGGATGCTACTCTCGAGCTTATTGCCTGGATTAATCATATTGGCGCCAAGGCCTGGAGTCTCCTTCTGCGAGATGACCTTTACGCCGTGAATCTTTGCGCGGCCATCCTCCTCGACGAAGCCCACCATAAGGTATATCTTATCGGCATAGCCATTTGCTGTGATGCTGGGTGCCTCAACAGCGTAGCCCACAATCTTGCCTCCCGCCTTGACCTCGGTGACATTAACCTTAAAGTCTCCAATCTCACGGGTGATATCGCGCATCTCAGCCTCACCCTCGAACGAAGGCAGCACCTCGAACTTTGCCAAATCCTTATTCTTCTGCTCAGCCTCGGCAATAGCATCCTTCGTAACATCGTTGACAAGTGCCACAAGAAGTGCCGAGATTGCGGTGATGGTGAACAACACCAAAACCATATTTTTCAATGTACTCTTCATACTCTCTGCCTCCGCTATTTAGTGCCGAAACGCTTCGGTTTGCAATACTTATTGATAAGAGGTGTTGCGGCATTCATGATAAATATCGCAAACGACATACCCTCGGGATAGGCGCCCCAGAGACGTATGACCATCGTGATAACACCAATGCCCACACCATATATAATCATACCCTTATGTGTCATTGGCGATGTCGAGTAGTCGGTAGCCATGAAGAAGGCACCGAGCAACGCACCACCAGCCAAGAGGTGGAAGATAGGCAACTCATATACAAGCGAACCACCCTCGCCCAAACCTACACAAGCGGCGAAGATTGCCATTGTGCCGAGTACCGCAACGGGGATATGCCATGTGATGACCTTGCGCCACAATAGGTAGATACCACCGAGGATAAGAGCCAAGGCACATATCTCACCCATAGAGCCATTCATCTGGCCAAAGAGCATGTCTCCAAAGTTAACATTACCAGCGAGTTCGGGGTTCTCCTTAACCATGGGCAATGCCGTAGCACCCGACATGGCATCCATAGATGTCGCGCCGCTCATGCTATCGAACATCGTGGGGCTCTGCACCGCAGCAGGCACGCCTGTTGTCCAGTCGGTCATCTGCACGGGGTAGGCGATAAGTAGGAAGATACGTCCCGTAAGTGCAGGGTTGAAGGGGTTGCAGCCCAGGCCGCCGAAGGTCATCTTGCCGATACCTATTGCTACCAACGCACCAATAATCACAATCCACCATGGAATACCCACTGGTAGGTTGAATGCCAAGAGCATACCGGTGACAACTGCCGAGAGGTCGCCGATAGTTGTGCGGCCCTTAAGGAGAAAGCGCTGGATGAGGAACTCGAATAGCACACAGCTGGCAATAGCCACCGCCGTAATCATCAGCGCGCGCCAGCCAAGGACGTAGGCCGATACTGCCAAAGCAGGAATAAGTGCCAGCACCACGTCGCCCATGATACGGCGCGTAGACTCGCCGCCGTGGATATGTGGGGATGGTGCCGCAAATAGTCTTGTAGCCATAATATATCTATCGTTTTTCGTTTTACTTCTTATTATTAGCGGCCGCGCGCGCACGTATGTTGGTCATCACCGTCTGCTTGCCAATCCGGATGTAGTCCAAGAGTGGAAGGTTAGACGGACAGGTGTATGAACAACAGCCACACTCGATACAATCTACGGTGTTGTGCTCCTCGGCCATATCCCACTTCTGCAAGCGAGCCAACTTCGATAGCAAGTAGGGCTCAAGACCCATAGGACATGCTGATACGCACTTGGCACACTTGATACATGCACCCTCAACACCTCGAGGTGTGTCCTTGCCCGAGATTACTGTGATACCCGAGCAACCCTTGATGATGGGTGCGGTGATGTCGACAACGGCACGACCCATCATAGGACCACCATTGAGTAACTTAACATCGCCTTCGGGGAGACCTCCGGCACGCTCCAAGAGATGGCTTGCTGGAATACCAAAGCGCATCAAGAAGTTGTGAGTCTCCTTAAGCTCCTTACCTGTCACGGTCACCACACGCTCGATAAGAGGCTTGTTCTTCTGTACTGCCTCGTATACGGCTATCGTCGTCGAGACGTTACATACCACAGCGCCTACCGAGATAGGGAGTGCTGGGGGTGGCGCTATCTGACGACCCGTAACAGCAGCGATGAGCTGCTTCTCACCACCCTGTGGATAGCGTGTCTGAAGTGTCTGCACCTCGATACCCTTATATCCACCCTTGGTGATAAGGGCCTTGAGGAGCTCTACAGCAGCTGGCTTATTAGCCTCAATGCCGATTACGGCACGCTGCACCGATATGGCTCGCATCAATATCTCGACACCAACCAAAATCATCTCGCCGCGCTCCAACATGTTACGATAGTCCGACGTGAGGTAGGGCTCACACTCGACACCGTTGATAATTAATATCTCGGCCTTCTGACCATCGGGCACCGAGAGCTTAACGTGTGTGGGGAACTGCGCGCCACCAAGACCTACGATACCTGCATCCTTAACCTTGGCGATAATCTCGGCTGGGGTTAGCTTACAGTCACGCTTAATATCTGGCGTACGGTCGATATCCTCCATCCACTCGTCGCCCTCGCGCTTGATGACAACCATCATCCGCCGTTGCCCCTGACCATTGGGATAGACATCCACCGATGTCACTGTACCCGATATGGGTGAGTGAATATTTGCCGATACGAAGCCTACGGCCTGACCTATAAGCTGTCCTGTGAGCACCTTATCACCCTTCTTGACGATGGGTGTCGAGGGTGCTCCTATATGCTGAATCATGGGTATTGCCACCTGATCGGGAAGCTCCATGACCTCAATGGGGCGATCCTTGCTCCACTGCTTATTATCCGACGGATGAATACCGCCTATTGGAAATGTCTTCATACTCTACTCTTTATTAGCGGTATCAGCCTTGGGTTCTACATTACTCTCTCTCTTTGGTGCCTCTACCTTGGGTGCTGCGGGCTTTGGCTCGCGTGCAAGGCGCTCCATGTTGACGATATGTATAGCACCTGTTGGGCACTCGTTGACGCACTTACGACATAGCTTACACTTCTTGGGGTCGATATATGCCAAGTAGCTGTCGATGGTGATAGCACCAAACGGGCACACCTTCTCGCACTTACCACAGCCTATACAGCCTGCCTTACACGCCTTCATCACAACCGAGCCGCGATTCTTCGAGCGGCAAGCGACATATATAGCGCGGTTTTTCGGCCACTTCTTACGCAACTCAAAGAGCCCCTTGGGACACGCCTTAACACATGCACCACACGCCGTACACTTATCGGGGTCGACCTCTACGAGTCCCGTCTCAGGATTTACATGCAACGCTCCAAACTGGCAAGCATGCACACAGTCGCCATAGCCAATACAGCCGAAAGCGCATGCCGACTCACCTACATAGAAGGTGTTTACCACAGCACAGCTCAATGCACCATCGTAGTGGTTGACCTTGGGTCGCTTGTCGCATGAGCCACCGCAACGCATGGTAGCCACCATGGGGCTCTTTTCTGCCGCACTCTTACCCAAATATCCAGCGATAGACTTCATCACCTCGCCACCTGCCACAGGGCAGAAGAGCGACGATATGTTATCGCGTGTAACCAGTGCCTCCGACATGGCTCTACAACCTGCAAAGCCGCAACCGCCACAGTTTGCGCCGGGCAACATCTTCTCCACCTCGTCGATACGAGGATCCTCATCGACATGAAATCTCTTGGCTACAATGTAGAGAATTACAGCCAATAGAGCTCCTAACAACGAGAGTGTTAGTACCGTCAATAATAACTCGTTCATTACTCCTTTATAATTGTAAATTGTATCCGTTTATCAAAGTGATGACGCATGATATATAGCACGACATAGTATAAGACCACAGCCACCAAGGTTATCGTTGCGGCAAGGCCGTCCGAAGCACCAACACCATGCGACACGAGAAGCGCAACAAGAAGCACTACCAAGGGGATGACATAACCCCACACGACAGACGAAAAGGCCATCTGCCCTCTCAACAGCGCAACGACAACATGCTCGCCAGGCTCGAAGCTTGCCGCACGGTCGGTAGGCACCTCGACAATGCGCACACTGCCGCGCTCGCCACATAGACCATTAGCGTGACACGCCTTGCATGCACTCTCCTTGTCGACGCGAACAAAGACCTTATGCTCCTCTACGCGCTCAACGACGCCTCTATGTTGAATCGTGTGGCTCACGGCAGCTTCTCCTTCCTACTTACTCGTGATAGTGGTTAACAAGGGGCATAAGCCACTCGTGGCCAAAGGCACATGGCGACAGACGCAGTACGGGAGGGAACTGATAACGCTTCTTCTCGTTCTGCATCACCATGGTGTGTATCTTCTCGACAACTGCAGAGTCGAAGCCTGCGTTGATAATCTCCTCGCGGTGCTGCTTCTTCTCAATCATACGGAAGAGTATTGCGTCGATAACCTCGTAGTGAGGCAAGAAGTCGCTATCCTTCTGGTTGGGGCGCAACTCCGACGATGGCTCCTTGTCGATAATCTCATCGGGGATGATATTGCCAAACGTTGCGTTGATATAGCGCGCAAGGTCGTATATCTCACCCTTGTAAAGGTCACCCGTAGGGCTGAACGTACCAGCGGTATCGCCATAGAGCGTACACCAACCCAAGGCATTCTCGCTCTTGTTCGACGAGTTGAGGAGCATGTATCCCGTCTTATTCTGCAATGCCATAAGCATCGTCGTACGAATACGCGTCTGGATATTCTCCTCGGTAGCATCGAACTCCGTACCGCCAATAACGGGCTGAAGCGTGCCTACGATAGCGTTATATGCCTCGATGATTGGCAATACGCTATACTCCACACCGAGGTTCTCGGCGAGGTGTTTCGCGTCTTCAACGCTCTCATTAGGGGTAAATGGCGAAGGCATAAGCAGCACACGCACATTATCCTTGCCGAGGGCCCCAACAGCTATACATGCCACAACGGCCGAGTCGATACCTCCCGAGAGACCTATACAAGCCTTGGTATAGCCATTCTTGTGGAAGTAGTCGCGAAGTCCGAGACATGCCGCCTTGTATAGTAGCGTATTTCTATCGTTATATGTGGTGAATGGCACCTCAATTGGCTGGACATCGCGCACGGTGTCATATACGCGGAAGTCCTCCTCGAAGCTATTGAGCACCATGATAAGCTTACCCTCATTGTTGAGTACACCCGATGTGCCGTCGTAGACGATATCGCCCGAGCCACCCACCTGGTTGATGAGCAGTATGTTCTTACCCTCGGTAAATGCTAAGCGGCTCATCTTGTCGAAGCGACGTGTTAGGATGCCCTTGCCATAGCGGCGAGCATTTACCGATATCACGAGGTCTACCTCCTCGTCGATATCCTCCATGAGGCTGAGGTCATCGCCCACGACAACCTTCAAAGCGTGGCCTGCGACATGCACCGTCTGGCTGCCTATCGACGAGCCGACGATATATCCCATCTCGCGACGTGCCGAGACATGACGCTTGCCGATATACTCAATGCCCCCGCGTCCATCTATGAATGCCGCAGCGCTGATAGCGCCCTCGGCGGTGAGGTATGGCGTACCCACGATGGCGGCGATACCACGACACGATGCTGCAATCTCCTCGATGGCCTCCTCGCAAAGGGTGAGGAATGTGGTCTTGGGGAGTAGTCCATAGGCGGGTGTTCCTGATACGGCAAACTCAGCGAAGACAACAAGGTCGGCACTCTCGCCCTTGGCGCGCTTGATGGCGGCAACAATCTTGGCGGTGTTGGTCTTGATATCTCCAACTGTAAAATTCAACTGAGCTAATGCAATTCTCATATTTGATAACTTAAACTTTTCGTCGCTTTGTGAAATAAAAAATCGCCACGCTATACCTTAGGTATAGTAATAACGCGGCAAAGGTAGTAAAAAAATATGAAAAATGTAATGGTGGCGACCAAAAAGTGCATACATCGCATAATTATGGTCACCTACGCGCTGCGCAGACATCAGAATGCCTCGCTCATGCCGAAGATTATAGCGCGACTATCGCGACCAAAGGCGACATCGACGCGTATTGCCGAGAGCCCACCGAGCGACCAGCGTACCCCTACGCCGTATGTGGGCAGCACCCTGCGCCATGCAAAGCTCTCCTCGGGTGCAAGGGCTATACCGCCGCCGCCCCACGCTGCGATGCCAAGCCCCTGCCATATATGTTGGCGTAGTTCGAGTTGTGTCGTGAGCAGGCGGTTACCCGTATATCGACCCTCGTAGTAGCCACGCAGGCGGTAGTCGCCACCCGCCTCGGCACGCAGTAGCCATGGTGTGGCGGCGGAGTGGTACTCGCCATAGAGGTCTATGGCTGCCGTAGCACCGCGCCATAGAGGTTGATAGTAGTCGAAGGTGAGTGATATGCTATGTAGCGTTGATATGTTGGATGCCAAGGCGCGAGGACGTAGGGTGTAGCTGCCAGCGATATATACTCCTCGCATGACATACTCCTCGGCACGCCGCGTGTCGTATGCGGCGTCGACACCAACGCCAACTGTCGAGAGTGCCATAACCTCATTACCAATAAGTTGCGTCGCCGTGTCGGATGGTCGCACAGCCGCCGTATGGATAAAGTCGACATGTGCACCTATCGCCACATGACGCACGGGGCGATAGCTATATGCCAAGTATGCAGCGTATCTCTTGGCGGTATACTCTCCGCGCACATTGCCACTTGCTGTGGCGTAGTCGATGCCCCAAGTATATGTGGGCTCGGAGCGCGTTTCAAGGGTGTATGTTATGGTGTGTTTGTTGCCGCCTAACATGTTGTGTCCCAACAACTCTGCGGCATAGTATCCCGTGAGTGATGCGGCAAGGCGAAGGCGTAGTGACGAGGGTGTGTCTGTCTCGGTCATCTGTCGTGTGCGGTAGTGCATGTCACCCGCTATGGCCAAGCCCCACCCTCGCTCGACGGAGTATGAGGGGGCGCCCATGATTGTCACCGATGCCCCGGGGTTAATGTCGTCATCACCAAAGGTGAGGTAGTCCAAAACAGAGCGACCAGACTCGCTCCCTTGCCACTGTGTGGTGGGGGTAGTCTGGTCGATGGGTGTATAGCGATATACGAGGGTGTCGCCGCCGATGATTACGGTGTCGTCGACCTGTGCATATAGGGGTGACGCCGCGATGATGGCTACTGCCACCAACGCCCCTCGTAACATCATTGTCAATAGCGATTTATTAGTTCTTACCTGTGAGCTTGTCGCCCGCCTCGATAAACTTCTGCTGCTCCTCTTTTGACATCTCGCCCTTATGGATGTATACGAGCTGTCCCTCCTTGTTGATGAGCATTATCACAAAGCAGTCGTTGCAGTCGCCAAGACGCCAAGCACTTGATAGCCAGTGGTCTGGGTCGCAGAGTATTGTGGCGCCGTTCTTGGCGGTGCGGGCGTCGGCGATCTGACGTACGATCTCGCTTGGGAAGCCGGTATCCTTAAGGTTGATGATGCCGAATCCGCGAATCTCGGGGCCATCGAGGCGCTTGCTCTCCTCGATAGAAGTGATAAAGTCGTGGTTCTGCTTTGGCACGTCGGGGTCAACGTAGAATATCATGAGATTCTTCTCGCCCCACCATGGCAGACGAGCCTTATCGCCGTCGAGAGTCTGAATCTCTACGTTGCGTACGGGGCGTGGCAGACGCTGTGCGTCGGCATCCACAGTGAACATGATTGTTGCAACAGCAACGAGTAGAAGTGTTTTGAGCTTCATAGTGTGTTATGTTTTAATTGTTTGCTGCTTGTTTATAAACGTTGCAAAGATATACAAAATTGCTGACAATAGGGCGCCTTGGTAGCACGAGGGGTGAAAAAATGTGACATAAAGACAACCATTTATAATGAACAGCCATTTTTTCACTACCAACCAGTGTTTTTATTTTACGAAAAAGTGATACCTTTGTAGTTCGATGACTAATATACGACGATTATGAAACAGCGAATACTTTTTGTATGCCTTGGTAATATTTGTAGGTCGCCTGCGGCGGAGGCTATGTTGCAGATGCTTGTCGACCGTGCAGGTCTTGGTGACGACATATATATCGACTCGGCGGGCACCTATGGCGGCCATGCTGGTGATAGGTCGGATGTGCGTATGCGACGTGCGGCTGCGGCTCGCGGCATCGAGATGACACACCGCGCACGCCAAGTTCGCGAGGAGGACTTCGAGCGTTTCGACCGCATCATAGCCATGGATGACAACAACTATGAGGCGCTTTTTAGGCTTGCTCCAGACCGCGACGCACAGAACAAAATTTTCCGATTTCGCGAATACCTGCGTCGCCACCGCGACTGGTCCTATATCCCCGATCCATATTACGAGGGACACGAGGGCTTCGAGCTTGTCTTGGACCTTTTGGAGGATGGCTGTGCCACGCTTCTCGAGGAGCTGAAACAGGTTTTATTGAAAAAAATAGACTAATTATTTGGAAATTGACATCAGATGCACTATATTTGCATTACATAAGTGGTTGTAGACCACCACTTTAGAGGTGCAGATTTAGACCATCAATCCTTGTAACCCACTCATCCACACGCACATAGAGGCGCGGGATGAGACGTTTTCGTCTTTTATAATTAGCGCACTCATGCGCATGTATACGAGACGAGGAGCGGATGATGCGGGGGAGAATGGCGATGAGAAGCAACATACAAACATAAACAAACAATTAAACACAAACAAACAATTTTTTAATCCCTAAATTTTCAAAACATGAAAGCAAGATTTTTAGCTTTAGCTGCCTTGGTGCTTGGATTGGCATCATGTCAGACAGAGCCCGAAGGCTTGGATGTAAATGTTGGTGGTGAGCAGGATGTTACCATCGCCGTTGCATTGCCCGAGGCTGAGACCCGTGCTGCTGGTGAAGACAGTGCAAAGGGTGGTGTTACAAACGTAGACATGTCGAAGTACGACCTTCGCTACATCCTTGAGGTGTACGACGAGGCTGGTGAGTTGGCAAAGGAGCGTTTGGTAGAGTATGAGGATAATGCGAAGAGCACTTCATTCAACCTCCGCCTTATCCCTGGTCGTAACTACAAGTTCGTTGTTTGGGCAGACTTTGTTCCCGAGGTTGCCGTTGAGCGTGACCCTGCGACAAACTACGACTACCACTACAACACTGCCGCTGGCTTGCGTGCCGTAGAGGTTAATACCACTTCATGGGATGTTATCGACGAGAGCCGCGATGCCTACACTGCAGTGGAGCTTATCGAGGATTTCAGCGCATCAACTAATATCAATATCACACTTACACGTCCTTTCGCAAAGCTTCGTGTTGTGACTAACGATATCGAGGAGATGATCTCTATCCGTCCTGCTGAGGTTAAGGTTAACTACTTCCAGACTACATTCTACAACAAGTTCGATGCTTTCACAGCAGAGGCTTCAGGTGAGTATACATGCGACGAGTTGACCGCAACTCTTTGGACTGAGACTGAGGGCGATGTTGATGTTTACTCTGGTGGTTTGGATGCGCAGGCTGGTGTTCAGACATTGTTCGCTGACTACTTCTTTGGCGCAAAGGATGACCGCGTGATGTTCACTATGGACGTTAAGGATAACGGTGGTGTAGCTCTTCCTACGGTTACTTTCAACACTAATATCCCTGTTCAGCGCAACATGCTTACAACCGTTTACGGTCCCGTGTTGACTGACTCTAACAACATCACCGTAACTATCGATGAGGCATTTAAGAATGGTGATAACTGGAATCCAGGTGATGACAAGTACGATGTAGAGATTTGGGATGGTAAGAAATTGACAGCTCCTAAGTACAATGCTACTGACGATGTTTACGAGATTAGCACTGGCTCACAGCTCGCATACTTCGCTGCTTCAATG
>JAFVSV010000012.1 GCA_017503575.1 Alistipes sp.
ACGGTTGTAGCATCGCCTCACGGAATGACGATATAGTACAGATACTCATAGCCGACTACATGACATATAGGCTCTCCGAGCCTATGTTAAGCACCATGAGCATATCGCATATCGAGGCGTTTATGGCAAGACCTCGATATGGACCGCACGTGCCGGGATTGATGTACTGTGATATAGATCCCTCCATACACTTGGGAAGCAGACTCGACATCTCGAAGAGTGTCTGGCAGTAGCGGTTGTTGGTGTGGAAATCGTTGTCGCAGGCGAATACGAGCCTCTTATCATCGGAGTATTCGCTGGCGAGGTGTACGTTTATAAGGAGAGTGTTGCCATCGTTGGTAGAGATGTCGGTGATATGGCGCGCTATGGTTATAAGCTCGCCGGGCGAGGCATCGTTACATTCGCCATCGGTAATATTGAATACGATAGGCGGAAAGCTATCTCTATTCTCGGGCTGCGAACACCACTCGCTAACGAGTTCACGTACGTTGAGTAGAGCTTCGTACATAGGTGTGCGACCGCCGGCACGTGGCGTAATCCACGGATGATAGCAGAATGGTACGCTTATCATTGCTCCGTCGTTACGCCGTACATCGAAGAATATACGTCGTGCCTCGGGTTGAAATTTGGCCAGATACTCGATGCTTGCAAAGCCGTCGCCAAGTATCTCGGGTAGTAGCGATCTGATGCCTCCATTGCCATAACCAAGTACGGCTATATCGAAGTAGTTACGTACCTTATGGTGGCGTGTGGCACGCTCCATAAGTTCGTCGATGACGAGGTTGGCGACAAGTGCGACGGCCTCGGCCTTGCTCATAACCACGTTGTTGAACAGCGTCTTACCTTGCATAGATGTCGAGCAGTCTATGGCAAAGACAAAGGCGCAACGATTTTGATGTGTTATGGGTTGTTCGTACACCTTAAATCTTGGGTTTTGGTTCGATGAAGAAGGCAACGATGGTGCGTAGCGTGTCGGCGAGTGCCGACCTATTGTATAGCTCGCGGTACTTCCAGTTGCCGAGAAGCTTGCCTCGCACTATGAGAAGTCGTTTTTTAAGTTTCGACCCCTTGGTGTTGTATATCGATTTGCTATCGTAGAGTATATCTTCGAGGATACGTTGATCATACTTGCTCGAACGACGTATAGCTTTACACGAGAAGTCGAAACCTAAGTATTGCTCGGCAATAGAGGTCAGAGCCTCCGCAAACTTAGTATAGTGCATATAGTCGCACCATAGGTAGAACTCCGTCCAGTCTATGTTATGCTGCTCGCTACGAAGAAGTAGTGCCCAATCTAAGATATGGCGCAGACGTATACCCTCGATAAGGAAGTGAGAGAAGCTGTGGTATGTAAGGAATAGAGCGTTAAAGAGTGGCGAGGGGGTATACATCGAGCTGTCGGCCAGTCCCACTAACTCTTTTTCGAGAATTAACCCTTCGAGGTATCGTTCCAACTCCTTACGCTGCTTACTGCCACGAATAGCGGTACAGAACTGATGGTTCTCGACCA
>JAFVSV010000013.1 GCA_017503575.1 Alistipes sp.
CTACGTTGATAGGCTACAGATGTAAAGACAGTAATGTCAAAGTCGAGTAGTACTAATTACCCGAAAGGCTTTCTTTAACTACTATCTCATCTTCGGTATATGTCAAGATTTAGTGGGTATTGGCGCCACTTGAAAAAAGCCAATTAAAACAACGTTCTTTAGGTGGTTATAGCAGTGAGGTTCCACCTCTTCCCATTCCGAACAGAGAAGTTAAGCTCACTAACGCCGATGGTACTGCCTATTTAGGTGGGAGAGTAGGTAGCCGCCTCTTCAAGCCAAGTCTTATGACTTGGCTTTTTTTTATGCATAAAAGCCAAGTCATAAGACTTGCCTTGAAGAGGCGGCTAAACAGCCGCCACCTATATTTACAATCCACCCCCGTTCCCCCTCCTTTGACTAAGGAGGGGGCGAGAATTATAAATCGAGAAACAGCTGCCTACTTGAAGAGGTGGCTTGTGCCGCCACCTATATTTACCATCCACCCCTGTTGAGGCTGACATCAAAGCCTTACAGACTTTTTAGTAAGCCTTGCGTTACTGGTGGCTTGGTATGGTTGGGGGTGGTGATTGTATTATCGCTCTTCTTCCCTCTTGTGGATATACAAAAGTATACCCGCGTTACTGGGGAGGATTGAAGTTTCTTGGGTGACAAAATTGATACCCGCATCACCTGGGGAGTGCATAGTTTTTTTTGGCGCTACTCTATTGCGTGGGTATACTTTTGTATACCCGCGTTACTGGGGATTCATTGATGTTGTTTGTTGGTAGAGCTGAGACACATATTAAATTAGGCGCAGCAATATTGCCGCGCCTATTCTTCGCTTGTTCGTTGCACTGTTATTCAACGACGGGTGGGCAGGGTCTTAGTCTGATTGTAAGGTCGTAGATTGGCGCGTTACCATCGAAGCCCTCTGCATAATTATCATGGCCACCAAATGTGCTAAGGTAGACAACTATCTCGCTCTGCTTAAGGCGTATGTTTAACTACCCTTATACACCTCGTTCTTCTTACTTGATTATTCGCTTAAGGATCTTGCGTGTATTGTCTCCATGATATACATAGTCGAGAACAATATATTCGCCATCAAACCCCGTAACCTTGTACTCGGCATTATACTCACCATTTAGGGTTAGCATACGGCTATCGGCATTGTAGCTCCACTCAAAGTCATGGGTCTCGGGTTCGATATCAGGCTCAGTAAACACATTATATTTATAGCCTGTGCCATCAGCGGCGAATGTGAAACTATGGTATCCTAAATCTTCAACATAGTCATTGCCCATAACCCTATGTGGCTCTTCAATCATTGACCACTCGGCATTGTACTCAAGCATTGAGTCAGGCTCCCACTCGCCCACGATTCCCTCAACAAACGCCGCAGCATCGAAATCCTTACAACCATTTACAAACTCGGCAATTGATGTAGTCTCTTGGTACCACTGTGGGTATATGCGAAGTAGCATCTCACGGTGATGTTCTGCACCAACCTCGTTTCCGAATCCAACGTATAGATAAACATTCACCTCAGATGTAATCTCCTCGGCGTTGATATACATATCGTAATATAGCGTACCATCCTCGGCTACCTCCCACTTTTGATATGTGGGTATTGCAACCATGGTCTCAATGTTCGGAGTAGACTTTTGAGCATCATAATTAAGAAGTATCCAACCATATCTATCCTCCGCAGGCGCATCTGTATAGTATAACTCTAAACGTACTGATTCGACACCTGGTGTCAACTCAACAATCTGTTCGCTCTGCTTGAAGGCGTATGTTGAGTTGTCCTTATACACCTCGTTCTCCTTCTTCTCACATGATGTCATTGTCCCCAGTACAACCATCGCCATAAGGCTCAAAATCAATTTTCTCATAGTCCTATCTTGTTATTAATAATCTTGTATCTGCGCACTCGGCTAATTTATAAGTTTGGTGACATCCACATTTAGGTCGATATTGTATAGTTGCTCCCACTTATCGACAAGCAACGCCTTTGTCCACTGCTCGGGAGCATCCGTATCTCTTGTCACCACATGGATATTTAGCGCGTATTCCGTCTCAGATGTCTGCTGAAGGCTCTCAATAATTGTCTCATATACCCCTTGTGTCGTGTAGCCATAGGCGATAATCATCGTATACTTCGCGAAATCTATGGCTGGGTAGCTCGCCTCGGGTTCGCATGCGATATAGCGTGCGAGCTCCTCGTCGCTATCGACAACAACGACATTGTTATTTACTTCGGGCAGCCTCCACTCGCACAGTGTATCCCACAGCGAGTACTCCATATATGGTACATCTATGGGTGTGGTGGTTGTGCTTTCGGGGTGCTTCGTAACAACAATCGTTGTCTGGCAGAGTAGGTCATTAACATCGGCATCGACGACCTCCAATGTGAAGTTGTTGTAGGGCT
Source organism: Alistipes sp. (assembly GCA_017503575.1). Classification (GTDB taxonomy): domain Bacteria; phylum Bacteroidota; class Bacteroidia; order Bacteroidales; family Rikenellaceae; genus Alistipes. Next base: position 2,411 of record JAFVSV010000013.1, read on the forward strand.
CGTCGAGGTATGCCCACTCGGGGGCAAAGGTAAACTCAAATGGCATCTTCGATTTTGCCACTGTTACTATATGTTTGTATAGTATATGGCTGTTGTGCAGCACCCGTATCTCGCACTCTCCACGAAATCCGCCAATATAACCCTTGCACAGGTAGGTGTGCTTGGTGAATGGTTCGTTATTCTCGGACGTATTGTTGCTAATATAGTTCTCGGCGATGCACTCGATGGTCACCTCTGAAAGTACCACATCTTTACCGTTAACATCGATATCCAGTTCGCAGGCGGCAAACATCATTGCCACAAGACCAAATAGTAGTCGTTTCATAGTTGGTTCCGCATGTTAGAAATTCACCGCCACACCTATTGACATAGAGTGTGCCTTGATGTTTGCCGTTGTGGTTATGTTTGTGTCTATATCGGGGAAGCTGATATCCACCGATGTTGGGAATAGGTTAAACCCGTAGCGTGCGAAGAGCGATAGACGTCCGAGGTCGACACCCACGGCGGGCGCGAGGTAGAATCCTGTGTCGAGACCATCCGTGACGCTAAGACCTGTACGCAGTGATACGAATGGCGACTTGCCACTCTTCAGTGGTGAGTACTTCGCCTCAAGGAATACGGGGACGTTAACAACATAGTAGAAGCTGTTGATATCCACATAGAAGCCTAAACCGATACCCATGGCTACACCATGTCCCAGACGACCACCGTGTACGGTGCTGATGCCTATGTTGCTGCCGCCACCGCCGCCGCATAGAACGGCACCTCCCTCGGCCTGTACATTACCCCAGTATCCCGTCTTGTGGTAGTTGTACTTTGTCTGCTGCGCATCGGCATCTGTTGCAAATGATACCATTGCAACAATCAAAATAAGGATTACTCTTTTCATAGTTGATATGTTTTAGTTTTTTTGCACAATCTCGCTCGTTGTATATATAACGCTCGAATTCTCATTTTGTGACATCATCTATCACATTTTTTTGCGAGGCTATTATCTCGTTCTCTTTTCGCCTACAAATTTACCCCCCCCCATGAATTTTCCAAATTTTCGGGCAGAAAAATTCATGTTGGGTGACACTTATTTGTATTACAATATTTTCAAGAATGAACTTTGCACAAATAGCTCTATGACTTTCCGAATGCTCGAGCAGGGATATGTGCTATCCTTACTCTTCTGCGGATGATGGGTTTACGTTAATCTCTACGATATCGGAGTAGTGGCCTACGCTACGGTCACTCCCTGCATATACCACTACGCACACCTCATATATGGTATCAGGCTCTGGGTTATCGACTATAAATCTTGTCTCGAAGCTACCATCCTTGGTTTTAGCAATATCGTGGAGTCTCCACTCCTCGCTACCTTTTGGACGATAGCATAGCTTAATCTCTTCATTGTACCTTTTATATTCGGTGTTGTAATCCTTTGATGCCACGCCATCGTAGAAGATATCCACCTTGTCAACATGTGCCGTAATACGGCTGTCGCCCACATTCTCGATACCATCCAGCTCATCAAATATCTCGAGTGAGAGTTTAGGCGTAGTGATCTCTACCTCTATCTCGGCGTTGGATGTTGTAAAGTCACCCATCATCACTACATCGCCATACACAGGCTCCTCAGGAATCAGACTCTGTTCGGGCAATACTCTTATGGAGTACTGGTACATTGTTGAATAGGCAAGGTAGTCATGACCCTCCGCTGGTAACTCCATAACAAGCTGTCCATCAACAATCTCTTCGGCATCATACTCTGCCTTTACCCACTCTTCATTTGTATAGCCGTGTCTACGATACTTAAGCTCAATGCTTCGCAGTGGATGAGGCTCACCATCGGCAGTGTAGCTCATATTGTCAAGGGTTATCGTTGCGAACAGGCCACGCGACTCTATATTTAGGTCGTAGTCAAATTCACACTTTGGGTCTTTTTTAGTTGTCCCGAATGTGAAATCATCGCTTGTAGCCGAGTAGTCGTAGCGCTCATCCTCGATATAGATGCGTGCTGCATACTCGGTCATTGGGGCGAGCTTATAGAGCTTGAAAACCACCAAGCCGTCACGCATACCATACTCATCCTGGAACTGCTCCTCGCCTACAAAGTCGCCCATGCGTGCTTCGTAGCCAAGCTTTATTTTCGCCTTGGGGTTATCGTAGCCATCAACGGTCATACGAGGCATAGTGGCAAGAATAGTCACGTTGGTCTCATCGACCTCAATCTCTACCACCTCGCCAAAGTAGTGTTTAATCCCAGACTCCTTGCTATCGCTGTCGTCCCTCTCGCACGAGGTCATCGCAATCGTTGCTACCACAGCCATAAGGCACATAATATACCTTCTCATAACCTCTCCTTGCCTATATATTAAACCTCTTCATAAGCGCCTCTGGCGCGTATGAGTCCGATATGAAAGCTCCACTTAGCGTTGCCTTAATGGCGTAACCCTCCTCGTCGCTGCAGTCGAGCGTCATCGCGCATGTGTCGCCCTCCTGGGTGAATGTCACCGAGCCACTCTGTATGGCGGCATACTCCAGGCCTAACTCGCCATCCACAGTGTCGAAGTACCACGAGCCCCACATGCCATGACTATCGTATGTACCTATATTTAATGTGCCATCCTCGACGCTATATGTGCCAGATATTGAGGTGCTACCCTCGGCCAACGCTATCTCGAGCATAAACATTGCACCACTCTCAGCGCCCTCCTCGCCGTAGTTCTCCATAACGAGTATGTAGGCTCCCGTCTCGCCCGTCTCGGCTACGAACATCGCATTGCTACCTTCGACAGTCACATCGTTTGTAAGTGTCGTTGAGCGGATAACGTCGCCACCCTCATTTGTTGAGTCAATCTTCGCAAACTTCCCCGAGAAGGTGACATAGTGGGTCTTGCCCTCGATAACGGCTGTTAGCTCAGCAGACTCACTCTTTACGACGAGCGTAGCATCGCTAAAGATGACGCCCTCCTCGTCGGTAATAAAGTTACCTTCAGCGTCAACCATAATCAAGCCACCTACTGTGCCGTCGATAGTCCACTCTGCACAGCTCTCCGTCATATCGAGTGCGTATGTGCCTTCGGGCAGCTCGCCATCTTCGGTCACTGGGGCATATAGGTCGAGGCAGTAGTACGAGCCCTCGGTTAGTGACCCACCGCCAAGGTCCATCTTAAACTCGTTCTCGGCAATGATGACCGAGTAGTTATCCACGCCTGGTGTGAACTCATCGCCCCAGTACTCCACCAATAGGTACTTCGCCTCCATGCGTACATCGTACTCCTCTGGCTTTGGAGTATCACCCTCATTTTGCTTGTCACACGCTGCACAAAGTAGTGTTAGCGCAAGTAGTAGAAATAGATTTCTTGTTCTCATAGCTTTTATTTTTTTAGTTTGTAATTTCCAGAGTTTCGTTTATGCAAAGTTAGATTATCGCCACTCTATGCACAAATTTTGAAGGCGAAAGTTTTTCCGTGACCACTGCAAATATGTGCTGATTATCAATGTGTTATGCTGTGCAAAAATATTATTTTTTCATATTGCTGATTATCAACGAGTTACAGCGCTGCGCTTTTGCTTTGCTTTTAATGCGCTGATAATCAGTTGCGTATACTTATATTACGTTTATTCTTTTGTTTTTTGACATACGCTATCTTGGTTATTATACACAAATTGCATCTATCTGTTCTTACCTTGTTTTCGCCTACAAATTTACCCCCCCCCATGAATTTTCCAAATTTTCGAGCAGAAAAGTGAGTGCCCATACCTTATTTATATTTTATGAATATCCAATTATATATATATTTGTTATGTGGATGTCAGGTATTCGAGATATTGGCGTAATAGGGGTAAAGAGTTTTAATGATGGAGAGCCGAGAGTTTGAAATATTTGTGCAACGCACGCGTGACGAGATGCTTCGTACGGCTTGTCACTACTTGCCTCGTAGCGATGAGGCCGAGGATATCGTGCAGGATGCCCTCGTCAAGCTCTACGCCATACGCCACCGTCTCGACGAAGGACGCAGTGTTGAGGCACTCGCAAAGGTCATTGTGCGAAATATGGCAATTGACACTCTCCGTCAGCGTTCACGTCATCCTGTTATACCCATGCGCCCCGACCTCTCGGACGCTGGTACAATTGAGGTTGATGAGCGCCATGCCGAGCTACTGAGGGTTATCGAGACACTCCCCTCGAAGCAGCAACTTATACTTCGTATGAAGCATATCGACGGTATGGAGGTCGAGGAGATTGCCGAGACGCTTCAGATGAATATAGATGCTGTATACCAAAACCTTAGCCGCGCACGACGTGCCGTACTTAACAAATTTAAGAAGAGTTAGCAATGAAGAGTAGAGAGCAGATAGCAGAGCTTGTTGAGAAGTTTCTCGATGGGCGTACAACAAATAGTGAGGAGCGCGAGCTCTATGCGTGGTTCGGCTCAGCAGAGGTGCCCGAGGAGTGGAGTGACCTTAAGGCCATGTTCGCGTGGTACGAGGCGGGTATGCCCGAGCAGAAGCTGTCGAGGCAAGCCGAGACGCCTCGCAGCAGACGCTCGATGTGGCTTACCATAGGTTCTGTGGCAGGCATTGCAGCATCTGTGGCGCTCATCATAACACTTATACTACCAGACGTCGATGATTATGTCGATGCGACACACCTAAAGCATCAGCAGTCAGATATTTATAAGGGTAGTTACATTGTTGAGCATGGAGTGCGTAGTGATGACTTGTCCTATATTGAGGGGGATATTGAGGAGCTTCTGGAGCGTGCCGATAATCTCGAGCAGCGTGCCGACGAGCTTCTTGCGTGGGCAGACATATAGAATGGCAGTACTGTAAAGAGGTTAAACATAAACAAAAACAGTGATGAAAAGATTATTATTAGTAATGGCTCTTCTTGTTGCGGGAGTCGTCGAGAGTAGCGCGCAGAAACATATTGACGCGTTGCTAAATAGAGATATTGGTGGTGTGCAGAGTGGCTATCAATGCACCAAGCGAATAGCTGTCAAGCGTGACCCTGTGTCTGGAGAGGTTGTCAAGCGTGTGATGGAGGTCGTCATAAACGACAATAAGGGGCTTGCCAAGCAGTTTATCGAGGCATTCAAGCTCGACCTGCCAACATCCGAAGTATGCGAGGAGCAGCAGAGGGGTAAGACGTATGTGGCTACTGCAGTGTGGCTAAACCCAAAGCGCGTATATAACATCTCCGTAACGGGAGCAGTAGTAGTCGTCAATATGCAGACGATATATCGCGAGGAGGAGAATTAATTATTCTAAATTGTCAACATTATGAAGAAGATGATACTATTTGCCGTGATGTTCATGGCGACAGTTGCATCGGCAGATGCGCAGACAAGAGTCGAGAAACGTACAGTGGGTGAGGGTACTATCGACTATATGGTCAAGGAGCTAACATGTGATAACCTTAGTAAGATTGTCTCAAATCTCCCCGTTGTGCTCCGCCTTGTAGAGGGCGATGAGGGACATATCGAGGTGAGCTTCCCAATGCAGGAGCACCGCTATATTAGATTTGGTATAGTTGACGGCAATACCTTTATTTTAGGTCGTGATGGCTTCCAAAAGAGTCCCAAGAAGAGTATCTTAAGCGAGGATACACCTATATATATTAATATATCGGCATCGAATATCGCAGCCATAACCAACACATCGGACATGGTTCTCTATGTCGAGCGTGATTGCTTCGCCGATGAGCTCTCTATTGGTAATGCCGGCTATGGCTTCTTTGTTATCGGTGAGAGCATTACGGCAGATAAGCGCATATCGCTCTTTAGCAATGGCACGATGACATGCGAGGTGGAGTCGTGGAATACCGACACGCTCAGCCTAACGAATAACGGCTACCTCTATGTCAATGGCGTGACATCGGCAAGTAGCGTAAGGCAAATTAGCACGGGTATAGATCGCACAACGCTTCAGGTCGATTGTGAAAAGGTGGAGGTACATACCAATGGTGAAGGTCTTATAACCTATCGTGGTTGGGCTGATGATGTTGCGGTGTACTCCAATAATAAGGCGAGTGTTCGCACCTCGGAACTTAAGGTGAAACCATAAGCAGAGCAACAAATATTGTCGATATAGGGTGGCATGCGTGCCGCCCTATATTTTGCTATATACAAAAAAAAGAGCTGCGTGGGCAACATCGTTCATTTAGACGAGTGCAGCACGCAGCTACGGACACACACATATATACATTAACCAAATATATCTCTTTGTACCTTCCGATGTTGGTACATCTCAAAAAGACCATATTCTTAATATCGCTCATCGTCTCACTCTCCTCCTCTAATCTGCCTTGACGAGCGACATTTCCCACATCACAAAGATAGATGGTTAATACGAAGCAACCAAAAAAACCGTGAAAAAAGATTTCCCCAAGCACTTTGTAACAGCTTGAAAATCAATAAGATGAAAAAATGAAATTTGAAAAATTTTCACCACGCTGATAATCAGTGAGTTACGAGCCTTCAAATCTGCGTGCTCGAATATCTGTGTAAATTACTGAAAATCAGCGATTATCTGTCTATGATTCCCGAAATAAGTATTTCGGCGTCTGGAGCGTTGCACTCCTTGATTTTTGATTTGATACGATATTTTATCTTTGACAGAGCCACGGGATTGCTCTCCATAAAGATGCAAATTGCACGCGAAGAAAAACCAGCATAGCTATATAACGCTACTCGTTGCTCACGGCTATTGAGCTTGGGGCACTGCTCGCGGAGCTTCGACATAAGCCCGTTACGGCAACTATCGACAAGACTCTCCAACTCGGCCAATCGCTGCTCGTCGCTCTTGATAGACTCGATGGTCTCGCGTACACGCTCAAAGACTTTTGTCGCCTGGCGCGAGGTGTCGCTATGCTCATAGTAGGTCTCACACAGGTGGTTGAGAACCTCCAATCTATCGTTATACAACCTATCGACAGCCTCGGTCAGCGGCTTCGACTCTCGATCGTTGGTTAGTCGCAGTTCGTTGATAGTCGCCATGTAGTTGGCTATATCGCGGCTCATCTTATTCCAGCGGTGTTTTATGTATATGGCTATGCCAACGATGATTATAGCTATGGTAATTATGATACTAATATTCACTTTGCGCTCGTGCTCTTCTACCTCCTTGGCATGGCGTATCTCCTGCTCGCGGTTACGATTGAGGAGCTCGCGTTCGGTGCGCTCCGCCTCAAGGTGGCTCTGCAGCTTACCTATCTGGTAGTTGAGTACGGGGTTGTTGAGCACCATAAGTATAGTGCTATCTTGGCGTTGGTTGGAACGCTCTAACCAGTGAAGCGCCTCCTTGTCGTTACCCTCAAGTCTATATATGTAGTACTTGGCATAGTCGATAAGTGGCTCATGAGGTACCTTATGGTTCTCGGCGTCATCCAATAGCTGATATGCCCTTCTCATATTGCCCATCTCGGCAGCTACAACGGCCTCGATAGCGAGGTTGTGCGACTCGTCAATAACGGGGCAACTATGGGTTTCGTACATATCCAAGGACTCCATGCAGGCTTCGATGTCGCCCTGTTGCAGGTATAGCTCCGTGAGAGGATGAAGAATAACCGAAAGGAACGTCTTGTCGTCACTCTCAATAGCGTAGTCACGAGCCTTCGTCAGCCACATCAGGGCGGTGTCGAGGTCGCGTTTTGCCAATGCCAAACATCCAAGGTTAAAGTGGGCGTACGCCGCGAAGTCGGCACGCTCGGCACGCTCGAAGCATCGCATAGATACCTCGAACGAGTCGTAGGCATTCTGATATAGGCAGCCGATGCTATATATATCACCCTTTGCCTGGTGTACAAGACCCTCGAGCATGGGGTTAGGCTCTATGGCCAACGACGCCTCGGCCTCCATATACGCAAGCATCGCCTCGGGGTGGCGTGCTGCCGCATGCTCCACAAGGCCGTGCTGGAAGTAGGCTCTGGCGCGGCGTCCGTGCTCCTCGCTTGTGTGGTAGTACTCCTTAGCAGCATAGGTGAGCGAGTCGTTGTCCGAGGCTATGCCCGAAAAGTAGCTCGCCTCGCTGTACACCATATTGTAGTAGGCCTGGCTCTGCTCATCTACGATTGCCGAGCGGTCGATATCTCGAAGAATTGCAAGTGCCTTGTCGGGGGAGACCATGGCCAATGTGTCGGCGTTATCTATCTGTTCGATAATATCTTGTGAGGTGCTTGCTGTTATAATACCATCATTACCATCGCCACACCCGCTGAGTAGAGATAGGCATGCACACACACTCGCTATAAGCATAGTCCGAGTGACATTGCTTACACCATTTTGTGCATACTCTTTAGCTCTCCGTACCATATCTGCCAACACAATTAAAGCACAAATTTAAGTAAAAAATCTTAAACTCAGCAATTTTCGGCACACTATTCTATGTGTTACCCCGAAGGTTTTTGATGTTTTCGAGATAATTAATAAAAAAATTTCAAAATTACTTTACCATGCCCGATAATTTTTATATCTTTGCGGTGTGGAACTTAGGACTATTTAGAGAATAATTTTTTACTAACAATATAAATTTCTGTAATATGATTAATTACAAGGATTTAGGTCTCGTGAATACTCGCGAGATGTTCAAGAAGGCAGTAGATGGTGGCTATGCTATTCCTGCGTTCAACTTCAACAATATGGAGCAGCTTCAGGCTATCATCATGGCTGCTGCTGAGACTAAGTCGCCCGTTATCCTTCAGGTGTCAAAGGGTGCTCGTCAGTATGCAAATCAGACCCTTCTCCGCTACATGGCAGAGGGCGCTGTTGAGTATGCAAAGGAGCTCGGCTGGGAGAATCCTCAGATTGTCCTCCACCTCGACCACGGTGACTCTTTCGAGACATGCAAGAGCTGTATCGACATGGGCTTCTCATCAGTGATGATTGACGGCTCACACCTCCCATACGAGGAGAACGTAGCCCTCACTAAGAGGGTTGTTGAGTACGCTCACCAGTTCGACGTAACCGTAGAGGGCGAGCTCGGTGTATTGGCAGGTGTCGAGGATGAGGTATCTGCAGCTGAGAGCCACTACACAAAGCCCGAGGAGGTTGTTGACTTCGTAACGAAGACTGGTTGCGACTCGTTGGCTATCTCTATCGGTACTTCACACGGTGCCTTTAAGTTCACCCCTGAGCAGTGTACCCTCGACCCAGAGACAGGTCGTCTTCTCCCTCCACCATTGGCATTCGACGTGTTGGCAGCTATCGAGCAGCAGCTCCCTGGCTTCCCTATCGTGCTCCACGGCTCATCATCAGTGCCACAGGATGAGGTTGATACCATCAACAAGTATGGCGGTGCTCTTAAGGCTGCCGTAGGCATCCCCGAGGAGCAGCTCCGTAAGGCTTCAAAGAGTGCTGTATGTAAGATCAATATCGACTCTGACTCTCGCCTTGCAATGACCGCTGCCGTACGCGAGGTGTTCGCCAACAAGCCAGCAGAGTTCGACCCTCGTAAGTATCTCGGTCCTGCTCGCGACAACATGAAGAAGCTCTACATCCACAAGATTAAGGAGGTATTGGGTTCGGACAACAAAGCATAATAAATTTGTTGTGATAGCGGTGCATTAGCGACGCTTCAATCAAATCCCCGAATGGGAAATACGCATAGTATGTCCCATCCGGGGATTTATCATGTCAGCGCCACTACTGCACCACTCTGACAACAAATTCTTTTGCTGTGATAAGAGCTCTTTTTTGACCCATCTCCAAAGTACAGCCCATCGTTAACAAATTTTCTATCTACTTATTGTCGTTTATGATTTGTTTCGTACCTTTGCGGGCGTAACATTATATATAATAGTATATGGCAGGTTCGAATTTTGTCGATTATGTAAAGATATTTGCGCGCTCGGGACATGGCGGCGCGGGCTCGTGTCACTTCCGTCGCGAGAAGTTTGTGGCATTCGGTGGCCCCGATGGTGGCGATGGCGGCAAGGGTGGTAGCATCATCCTTCAGGGTGATAGCCAATATTGGACTCTTATCCACCTAAAGTACAAGCGTCACCAGTTTGCCGAGGATGGCGAGAATGGCCATGGCGCACGCTCGACAGGTGCCGATGCCAAAGATATCATCATCCCCGTACCCCTTGGAACTGTAGCCAAGCTGGTGATAACCGACGAGGAGACAGGCGAAACATACACCGAGTTGGTTGGCGAGGTGACAGAGCATGGCGAGCAGCTTGTGCTACTCAAGGGTGGCCGTGGCGGCCTTGGTAACTGGCACTTCCGTACAGCGACAAACCAGACACCACGCTACGCACAGCCTGGCGAGGAGGGCATGGAGGGCGCTTTTATCCTCGAGCTTAAGGTGCTCGCTGATGTGGGTCTTGTTGGCTTCCCTAATGCGGGTAAGTCGACGCTGCTATCTGTCGTGTCGGCTGCGAAACCAAAGATTGCGAACTACGCCTTCACAACGCTCGAGCCTAACTTGGGCATCGTCTCGGTGCGTGACGACCACTCGTTTGTCATGGCCGACATCCCTGGAATCATCGAGGGTGCACACGAGGGTCGCGGCCTTGGAACCCGTTTCCTGCGACATATCGAGCGTAACTCGGTACTACTATTCATGGTACCTGCCGACAGTGACGATATCGCTGCTGACTATGAGATATTGCTCGGCGAGCTTACGCAGTACAACCCCGAGCTACTCGATAAGGAGCGACTATTGGCGGTGACAAAGTGCGACATGCTCGACGATGAGCTTATGGAGCAGATGAAGGCACATTTGCCAGAGGGCATAGAGTCGATATTCATCTCGTCGGTGGCGAACATGAATATCACACAACTTAAGGATATGCTATGGGCGGCACTCCAGAGATAGCATACCTAACATGGGGGATGACTAAATTTAGCCATCCCCCATCTGTTTATGAAATTGATGCATGGCGAATCCTTAAAGAACGCCACCTCTATATCACAAGCTCTCTTCGTAGTCTACCCACTTGCTTATCTGCCTGCCGTTATAGTCGAAGATAGCGCACTTATCTTTGCAGACAACGATACTCCTGCCACTATCTGTTGAGTACTGTACACGGTCGTAGATGGCCTCGATAATCTCGCGGCCACTACGGTCTATAAGTCCCATCTTATTCGCCTTTGAGAGTACTATGGCACGCCCCTCCATAAAGTCGCCGACAGCCAAGTACCTATCCTTGATGACCATACGGCCATACTCATCCTTGAAGCCTACGCCGTGCTCCGTGACACAGCGACAGCGCCCATCGTGAAGTCCATCTGTTGTCTGTGGCATATCGCACCACGGCTCCGTTGCCGATAGGTCTACTTTGGTTGTAGGCGTTGTGTGCTTGAGTATTAGTTCGCGAAGTAGCTCTATGGCGTTGCTGTCGCCACCATAGCCACGCTCGGTATAGTATTGGCGTATAGGTAACCAGCGATTGCTGCTATCGACGATGATATTGTTGATTGACAGGTTGTTATGGCTGATGTCATAGCTGCGTAACTCGGCATCCAACCTCTCAAGACCTTGCAGCAGCGTCTCGCGGCTAAGCCTATGGATGGCCGTCTCGAGTAGCTCACCCTCGGGTAATTGCTCCTTGATAAGTGTACATCGTGTGTTGTCACCCAGCTGCATGGTTGGAGTATTTAGGTGCTGCATCTCCTCATTGAGTATCTCCATACGCACGAAGCCATGTTTGTATGCCATCATCAGGGCGATATTGGCACGATGCACCATGTGTAGTGACTCTTGGTGAATGGGCGCATATAGTAGCGCGTTGGCACCATTATCGGTGATGCGACACTCGGCAAAATACTTCGAACGTGTGAGGGTCTCTATGTGCGGCTCTATGTTTTTGAGTGTTGTGAGCATCTTGTATGGCATGCTCACGCCGTTGCGAAATTCAAATATTGAGCAGTAGTCCATTATCCTTAACGTCTTATACTGTCAGAACCTATGTTAACGATGTTGAAGAGTTCACATGGCGATATGTTGTATGCAACCAGTCGACGTACACCTGGCTCTTCGGGCTCGGCGATGGGTGGTAGCTGATGGTTGATACTCTCGGGAACCTCGCTCGACATGGTGTACAATGTGTACATGCGCTCCGACGAGTTGCGTCTGTCGAGAGTATACGGAAAGAGGATGCTACGCTCGCAATAGTCGTCGCCCGAGCCGATGTGCACGTTTATGAAGAGCGTCTTGCCATCGTTGGTGCCAGTGCTCTTTATCTCCTGCGCTATGCTGATAAGCTCCTGCGGGCCACCATCCGTAGCATGGCCATCGGTGATATGGAATACCATTGGTGGAAAGCTGTCGTAGTGCTCATGTATTGAGCACCACTCATCTACCAATCTGTATACCTCGGTGAGAGCCTCATACATGGGCGTGCGACCCTCGGCCTGCTGCTTTATCCACTCGTTGACAATGAAGTTGGCGTATGTGGTGCCCGACTCGAGGCGCTGCTCGAAGCAGTATTCGCGTACCGAGGGGTGACGCTTCTCGAGGTCACTGATGCTCGAGAACTCGATGTGCTCGCCACCAAGCATATTAACTATCTCTTCACCGCCATAGCCGATAACGGCGATATCGAAGTAGTCGCGTATACGGTTGTAGCGTGACGAGCGTATGTATAGCTCGTCTATCATAATGTTTGTAATCATCGCCACAATCTCCGCCTTACTCATCTGTCTACCGTTGAACTCGACATACTCTTGCATCGACGTCGAGCAGTCCAAACAGAATATCACTGCCGAGCGATGTTGTTTGGTAATCGCCTTCTTATACATTTATATGGGTAGGGTAGTTTGCTTTTGTTATCGCCTTATTACTATCTCATGATGTCGCTACATATCCAAGTAGTGCCCTTATTATAGAGATCTTCATTATAATTAAGGGCACATTAGGATAAGTATAGATAACATCACCTTTCTCTGAAACACTAATTGGTTAGTCAGTAATGACTGCGAAATGAATGTTATCGAGATAGACCATCACTTACTATATGACAAACTCGCCAGCGTAGTCTCCGCTATCCGTTGTTATATATATAGTGTAGTATCCTTCGCTATCCGAGATGTAGAGTGTTGATACACCCATACCATTGGTATCATCCAACCACATCTCACCGGTCATATTATTCGTAACGGTAATATCCGCATTGCCAAGATCACTATTGAACACAATAGATAGTGTTCCAGCATAGTAGGTCGCCTCAACATCCTGAACTAAAGATAGCGGAATAGGCTTGTTAATAGGGGGCTTTGGAGTTGGGATGGGTGGCAATGGGATGTAGATAGGTACATCATCATGATCACAACTATTCTTGGATGATACATCCTGCACCATGAAACCTGTGCATGCTAACAATAAGATTGCAAGTAGAGTTTTTTTCATAATTGATAATATTTGATATGTTTTTATTCCACAAAATTATAGTAAAATTTTATGATAATTGCAAATTTTTAGCCCCAAAATCTTCACCCTCGCCCAATAGAATATGCTGTAAATCAGAGAGTTGTGGATTGTCAATTATAAAAATCTTCACCCCTCTGAAAATCAGTGAGTTACGAGTGTTGATTTTCAGAAGGGGTGGTAGCCTGTGTATAATGCTGGATATCAGTGTTTTTTGTTGCTGAGATAGGATGTCAGGAACTCAGCATCCTCGGAGTGACTTTGTTTAATCTTCTCTCGTATGCCATACTTAATTTTGGGCAGGGTTTCAGCCTTGCACTTAACGAGCATACATATAGAGCGATTAGATAATCCTGCGAAGGAGTAGAGTGCGATACGTTGCTCTCGCTCGGTAAGAGGTAGATTGAGGGCGCGCAGCTTTGACATAGCCCCATTATTAAAGAGGTTGACTGCCTCCTCCAACTCCCTGAGCGTCTTACCATCTTGACGCAGGGCTTCAATTTGGTTGGTTACATCGGCAACGATGTTGGCGACGTAGCGTGGTGAATCATGGTGTTCATAATAGAGCTCACAAAGGCTATTGATATCATTAAAACGTTGGCGATACAATCTATCAACGACCTTAGACATCTCCTCACTGCGATTGTGTTCATGACACGCAACCTCCAACTCGGAGATGACATTTATGTATGCTTGCTCTTGGAGCTTATGTCTCTTGCGCTTGTGGTAGAAATATAACAATAGTATAATCACGAATAGTGCCGTAGCTATTGCGCAATATATGTAACGCAATCTAATCTGCTCGTTTAGTTTTTCGCGATATATGATATCTTTTTGCAGAAGCTCAATTTGAGTATTCAACACACTCTGCTCAATAGCATCCTGCACATGCCCATCACTCTCTATGATATTATCATTGTACTGTGACAGAGCCGCCTTATAGTCACCTTGCAAGATATGTAGTTTAAGACGGACATAATTGGCATAGTAAGGCAAGAGATCATTATTGGTCATGGAGATATCATACAACTCCTCTGCCTTGACGAAATTACCATTATATGCCTCATACACAGCTCCAATAGCATAGTAGTTACCTATCGAACCGTCGACGCAATCCGCTAAATCTATACGCAAATATGCCTGCATAAACTTATCCGTATCACCCAACTCTAAATAGGCGTAACATAGCCTAATCAGTGAGTCATATACGAGATACCTATCCCCCAACTCGGCGGCGACCCTCTCACAATGCTCCAGTAGCTCGATACCCTCCGTATAGCGACGCACTGATAGCATATTGCATGCTGCTAAGTAGGAGCTATAAAGTGCATGATGTGATAATCCCGCGCTGTCAAAACACTTAATAGAGAGATTGTAGGCATCTAACGCATTGGTTAAAAGATACTCACTACCATATATGGTACCCATAGTGCGATACACCAGACCCTCAAGGCGCTTATTATCGCAGCACTTCAATGATTTCTCGGCCTCTAAGAGCGAGTACATAGCCTCGGCATTCTCACCTTGGTTGTACTTAACCAGCGCATGTTGGTACATTGCTCGTGCGCGCAGTGGGTGGTTCTCGGTGTTGTTGAGATAGTAGTTATAGAGTGGTGCTGTGAGGCTATCGTTGTCGACACCCATTCTGTTGTAGTAAGCGGCCTCGCTGTATACCAAGCGATAGCGTGCCCTATGCTCATCATCATGAAGGGTGGAGGGGTCGATGCTGCGTATAATGGTAAGTGCCGAGTCGGGACGCTCTTCGAGAAGTTGTTCGGCTCTATATATAAGCTCCGTGGTGTGATCATTGGAATTACAGCCAACGATAAGCACAACGAGACATATAGGGATTATACAACGCATTAGTCTCATAGGTACCATTACATATATAATATATAGCAGATGTCACACCTTTGAAGATTTCGGAAATTGGCATGAATATTCCACCCCCGTCTTATACATTTGTTTGGGCGATGACTCGCTTTTTGTTATCGTTTTATGGCTTTAGGTTTCAGCAGGTGGCTCCATGATTGGGTAATAAACGAGTGTACCAATCCGTCGCGATACACCAATCGGTGTTTCCATCTATTTGCCCACCAGCGTTGTAGCTTGAACCAGATGATGCGTATTAATCCTTTCTCGGGTCTCTTTTTTGAAAACTCCGGACGAAGGATGTCATTGAGAATACGCTCCTCGAGTTTTGGCCGGCGTGTGGTGCCGAGCATGAGTGCTATATCTATATCACATAGCTCTGCTGCAAGAGCATTCAACGCATCAAAGAGTTGTTCCATCCGTTGCTCGCGGCATGTATTGCGCAACCATACCCAGTCAATATCACGATGGTAGTGCTTTATGAAGAGCCCCCAGTCAAGAATATGCCGTAACACAATCTCGGCAGCGGCAAAATGTGAGGCCGCATGTCGCAGAAGGAATAGTGCGTGGCAATTCGCAGATGGCAGATAGATGGTGGCATCATTAGTTGTGATAACTTCAGATGTCTCGTTAGAGAGCTGTTTGAGTTGTCGTTCTATGTCACGGCTTGAGTGGTGAGCGTGAATATTGAGAAAGTCATAGTGGTTCTCAACCATCACACCATTAATGTAGAATACGGTGTGATGATGCTCATCCTCATCTATTTGGATGTTATGCTTTGTGCGTAGTATCGCATCAGCGCGCTTTTGCTCGCCAAAGAGCCAGATGTCGATATCACTGCATGAGCGGTGTTCGGGAATCGGGTAGCAGAGGCTTAGGCCATAGCCCTTAAGTGGTGCTACGCGTATATCATATTCGGATAGAATATGACTAAGTTGTGTGAGTGCTGACACCTGTTTTTTGTAGCGCTTCTCTACCTTCTCAACATTGAATGCCCACCGTAGTCGTAGCTCGCGCGATGGTTGTATGCTCCCATCTATTACCCCTTGTTTCTGAAGCTCCACCAAACCATCCCATACAATGGCCATAACCCCTTGTGCGGCGGCGTAACGATACACATCGTCCCACTCGATAGGCGCACTATGGAGTACCGAGTGGTCAAGGTTAGGGTTGTTGCGCAGCGCCACGCGTATTAGGTGCATGACAATCTGGCTTCTACGCTCGTCTTTAGGTTTTGTACTCATTATAGGGTTAGAATATCACTGTTCTCAAGAGGGGTGTATGGACCATCCTTAACTTCGAATATTGTGGATGATGTATGTACTTCTACCGTGTGCCACTGTCCCGCAGGAATATGTACGCCATAGTTGCCTTGCTCTGGGTCAAGTTCATGGCGAGATACGATAGTGGCATCATCCGAGTAGAAGATAACATCTATACGACCACGAAGAAGTATGTATGTCTCGGCCGTATGGCGGTGACGATGTATGGGTAGTATGGTCCCAGGCTCTAATGCGTTCAATAGACGTTGCGCCTTGGCGTCTAACGAATCGTGTAGATTGTAGTTCATCCTTAGGCGCTCGCTTTCGGTGGCGCGACGTGATATCTCATTTAGTAGTTCGTTATCTATGATCATTACTTCGTATCATTAAGCGTTATCTCCACTAAATTATCTATACATTTTGTTCGTGTATAGTGCTTCTCGTAGTAACGTCGTGCATTAGTACCCCACTCTTTAAGTTGTGCTGGATTCTTGGCAATATTCAGTATCGTATCGGCACACTTATCAACTTCGCCAGCGTCAACACATATACCACAGCCGATATCTTCGACCAAGTGGCTGACACCATCGCCAATCATGCCTATGACAGGCTTGCCTGCTGCGATGTAGGACTGCAGACGCGCTGGTATGGTTTGTCGTAGATGCTGGTATGTTGTGGGCTTAAGGCTGATAAACATTACGTCAGCCTGCTGATAAAGACTCGGCATGCATTCAAAAGGAAATCTGCCTAACACCGAGCAACAATCTTCAAAACCCTCTTTGGCAATACTCTCTCTCAGCCACTCCTCGCGATTGCCACCACCAACAAACACCCACTTAATATTGGGGTTAACCGATGTTCGCTTTATCACCTCTACCACACCCTCTAATCCCGTGGCATCTGATAGGTTGCCGGCCATCATGATGCGAAAGCCCTCGGGTAGTTGTGGCACTTCACGACTGTCCATACTCAAAATATCCTCACACCAGTTGGGGAAGTAGACAATCTTACTATCGAAGTCGTTGTCGCGGTTTACCAACTCTCGGAAACCTGGAGAACTGATTAGAATGCGCTTTGAGCGACGATATACCCTATTAGTGAACCAGTTGAGGGGAGCGCTGACGACTTTGCGCGGCTTGCTCATAAATGCCAATACCGAGTCAGGCCATATATCTAATACCCATGTATAGATGGGAATCCTGCGTAGGCGACCCAGCATGAGTGCAGGCCATGCTTGTGTTATTGGCGAGGTCTGGTGTACGATGATTGCATCGTAGCGTCGCTTGAAGAGAAAATAGAAGAGAATCCAGAATGTAGAACAGAAGGCAAACGACAGATAGTTCAGCGACAGTCGCAATGCCCCGGGCTTACGGCCACGAGGTATCTGATATACTCGGTATACTTTCGCCCCCTTATAGTTATCTACACGGCGACAAAAGATGCCATAGCCCTTGTAGAATACACCCTCTGGGTAGTTGGGAATACCAGCAAGCACGTCAACCTTATATCCGCGTTCAACAAGATCCTCTGCAATGTCGTTGCTCTTGAAGAACTCGGGGTGGAAGTTTTGCGCTACAAGAAGAACTCGCTTTGCCATCGCTACTTCCTCCAAACCATCTTATTTACAACACCCGTGTATGACTGTATCAACTTGACAACCTTCGTTGATACATTCTCATCAGTGTAGTTGGGTACAGGGATGCCATTATCACCACTACGCACCATCTCGACGGCTGTATCTACGGCCTGCAACAGTGATGCTGTGTCAATGCCCGCAAGGATAAAACAACCCTTATCTAAGGCCTCGGGACGCTCGGTGGATGTGCGTATACATACCGCTGGGAAGCTCTTGCCTATGGATGTAAAGAAGGAACTCTCCTCGGGGAGGGTGCCACTGTCGCTAACAACGGCAAAGGCATTCATCTGCAGGCAGTTGTAGTCGTGGAACCCAAGTGGCTCATGTTGTATCACACGGCTGTCAAGCTTAAAGCCACTCGCTGCCAAACGGTTGCGTGAGCGTGGGTGACACGAGTATAGAATAGGCATATCGTACTTCTCGGCCATGCGGTTGATAGCCGTAAAGAGCGATGTAAAGTTCTTCTCGGTGTCGATATTCTCTTCTCGGTGTGCCGAGAGTAGGATATATCTACCGCGCTCCAAACCCAGGCGAGCATGGATGTCTGATGCCTCAATGTCCGTAAGGTTTTCGTGCAACACCTCCGCCATAGGCGACCCCGTAACGTAGGTGCGCTCCTTAGCAACGCCCGAGGCGTTGAGGTAGCGGCGTGCATGCTCCGAGTAGCATAGGTTGACATCAGAGATTATATCCACAATACGGCGGTTGGTCTCCTCGGGAAGGCACTCGTCGAAGCAACGGTTACCCGCCTCCATGTGGAAGATTGGGATGTGTAGTCGCTTGGCACCAATAACCGAGAGGCATGAGTTAGTATCGCCCAATACCAATACAGCATCGGGCTTGGTCGCAACCATTAGCTTATACGAGGTGTTGATGATGTTACCCATCGTAGCACCAAGGTCATCACCCACGGCATTGAGATATACGTCTGGGTCCTCGAGCTTTAGGTCGCGGAAGAAGATGCCGTTGAGGTTATAGTCATAGTTCTGTCCCGTATGTGCAAGGAGGGTGTCAAAGTAGCGGCGACACTTATTGATTACCGCGGCAAGGCGTATAATCTCGGGGCGTGTGCCCACTATGATGAGGAGCTTAAGACGGCCGTCATTCTTGAAGCCTACGCTCGAAAAATCTACGTTTAGTTCCATAATACATTATTTTACAACTTTCTCAAAGAAGGTGTCAGGATGCGATGCGTCGAAGAGCTCGTTCGCCCACATCACAGTCACAAGATCCTCGCTATCCGAGAGATTAATAATATTGTGTGTATATCCTGGAGGCATGTGTACGGCCTCAATCTTATCGCCCGACACCTCGAACTCGACAACCTCCTCGGAGCCTATCTGACGCATCTGTATAAGGCCATGTCCGCTCACCACTATGAAGAGCTCCCACTTGGTGTTGTGCCAGTGTTCACCCTTGGTGATGCCCGCCTTCGAGATGTTGACACTCACCTGTCCGCAGCGCTCGGTGCGCAGTAGCTCCGTAAAGCTGCCGCGAGCGTCGATGTTCATCTTCAGCGGATAGGCTATACGCTCCTTGGGAAGGTACGATAGGTATGTAGAGTATAGCTTCTTGGCAAAGGTGTTATCGCCAAGCTCGGGCATCAGTAGTGTCGTGCTCTGTGCCCTAAAACGCTCCAAGAGCACAGCTATCTCGCCTAACGTTACCCTGTGTGTCGTGGGCACTGCGCAGTAGCGTCCATCGGCCGTGAAGATGGGCGTGAGCCCATCGTAGTTGGCACGATGCTCCTCACCCTTGAGTGCCGCCACCATCTCATCTACAAGGTCATCAATATATAGCAATTCGAGTTCTGTTGATGGGTCGTTGATGACGATAGGTAGGTCGTGGGCTATGTTGTGGCAGAAGGTGGCGACAACGGAGTTGTAGTTGGGGCGGCACCACTTACCAAAGAGATTTGGAAAGCGATAGACCAGAACCTTCGCACCGCTCTTCGTGCCATAGTCGAAGAAGAGCTCCTCGCCTGCACGCTTACTCTTGCCGTAGTCACCCTCGCCATAACGTCCTATAAGCGTTGCTTGTATTGACGAGGCGAGCATAACGCCACAGCGGTTATTATGCTTGCGTAGGGTATCCAAAAGGTGCGAGGCGAAGCCGAAGTTACCCTGCATAAACTCCTCGGGATTTTGTGGGCGGTTTACGCCCGCAAGGTTAAATACGAAGTCTGCATGCTGGCAGTAGTCGTCGAGGAGTGCTGGGTCGCTATCTACATCATACTCGTAGACCTCTTCGATTGCGATGTCGCCATAGCTTCGGTTCTTACCCTCGGCGATGGCGCGCAGCTGGGCGCATAGGTTCTTACCGACAAAACCTTTAGCTCCCGTAACCAAGATATTCATACTATGATAATCGTTTTATTCGCTACGAATCTCTGTTGCCTTTGCGCGAGCCTCCATGCCGAGGTCCTCGCGTACGAAGCGTAGCTTAAGTAGAAGTTCCTTCATACCCTCGACATCGAGACGACGCGTATTGTGCGAGTGGTAGTCCTCGATGCGTGATACCGTCTCGTTGCCCTCGGTGAAGAACTTGTCGTAGTTCAAGTCGCGAGTGTCGCATGGTATACGATAGTAGTCGCCCATGTCGATAGCCTTGGCCATCTCCTCGCGCGTTACCAGTGTCTCGTATAGCTTCTCGCCATGACGGGTGCCGATTACACGCACCTCCGTATCGCCATACTTGGGCTCCACCGTTGCATATAGCTCCTTGAGAGCCTCGGCGAGGGTTGTGAGCGTTGCTGCGGGTGCCTTCTGCACGAAGAGATCACCATTCTTACCATGTGTAAAGGCGTATATCACAAGGTCTACGGCGTCGTCGAGAGTCATCATGAAGCGTGTCATGTTGGGGTCGGTGATGGTAATGGGCTTGCCCGACATCATCTGCTCTACCCATAGCGGTATTACCGAGCCGCGCGATGCCATGACATTGCCGTAGCGTGTGCAGCATATCGTTGTTGTGGCATTCTCGCCAAGCTCACGACCCTTGGCTATGGCAACCTTCTCCATAAGTGCCTTCGATATGCCCATGGCGTTGATGGGGTATGCCGCCTTATCGGTAGAGAGGACAACGACATTCTTCACACCATGCTCTATGGCCGAAAGAAGTACATTGTTGGTACCTACGACATTGGTCATCGTGGCCTCCATGGGGAAGAACTCGCATGAGGGCACCTGCTTAAGTGCCGCTGCGGCAAATACATAGTCGACGCCACGCATGGCGACATCTACCGATGCCTTGTCGCGCACGTTACCTATGTAGAACTTCACCTTGGGGTTCTGCAGACGATGACGCATGTCGTCCTGTTTCTTCTCGTCGCGCGAGAAGATGCGAATCTCCTTGATGTCTGAGTCGAGGAAGCGTCGAAGCACAGCGTTACCAAACGAACCTGTACCGCCTGTGATTAGTAGGACTTTGTCTTTGAAAATTGACATTTCTGTATATTTTATTTAGTTAATAATTCGTTGTATAGCTCAAGGTATTTCTCGAAACACATCTGCTTGTCGAAGTGCTCCTCGGCACGACGACGACATGCGTTGTGATAGTACTCCTTGCCCTTGCTGCATGTCGCCTTGATAGCCTCTACGAGTGCCTCGATGTTGCCTTGCTCGACGACGACGCCTGTTTCGGGCGTTAGAGCCTCGGGGCTACCTCCGGTGCGATATGTAATTACGGGCGTTCCGCACGCTATAGCCTCGAGATTTGTGGTGGGGTAGTTGTCAGAATATGTGGGGTTTACGAATACCGAGGCATGGGTGTAGTAGGCGGCAAGCTCGCTTACGTTTTGCGTACGACGTATGCCTGTTATGCCTGCTGGCAGATTGGCTATCTGCTCGTCGTTAAGACCTATGAGCGTTATGTCATAGGTGTTGGCATCGAGTTTTTCGCGTAGCTTGTAGAAGTCTACGAGGCCCTTACGCTCTCCCCACTGCGCAGCAACGCCAAGTATGAGATGCTTGTTGGAAGTGCCAGGCAGGGAGTCTATGGTTGTAGGCTTGAAGTTGTCGATGTCGATGCCGTTGTGTATTGTGATGCAGCGATGCTCTTTGAGCATTGATTGTGCTACAAGCTCCTTAAGCCAGTTGGATACGGGCACAAGGACGATGTTATGCTTCGCGGTGAATAGTTTGCGTTTGAGCTCGAAGTTCTCGGCCGAGAAGTCAATCTTCGTTTTGGGATATAGTTTCAGTGCGGGACACTTTCCGCAGCCATGCTGCCATCGGGTGCAGTTTACGGAGTCGAAGTAGGCGCACCTGCCTGTGAATGTCCAGCAGTCGTGCATGGTCCACACTACGGGGGTGTCGATGCTGTTTAGGTAGTCGAAGAGAATAGGATAGTTTAGGTATATGCCGTGTATGTTGTGCAGATGTATAATGTCGGGTTTTATCTCTTTGATCTGCTCGACGAGTTTTTGGGTTGCACATTTAGAAGCTCTACCATCCCCTTTCCAGTACTTTGACATTTTGCGATGCCATCTCACGCTCCACTTGGAGCCTACCTGAATAAGTCTTGATTTACTTGGGTTTTCGTAGTATCCGTAAGCGATAATGCTTTGCCAGCCATTGTTCATGACTTGCAGTCCTATCTGCTCGGCGATCTTACCTGTCGACCCCCAGTTGGCTGTTGTGTTTATCTGAAGTAGTGTTGGCATGGGTAGTAGCTATTTTGTTGTTTCTTCCTTTCTCTGATAGCGCGCGAATATGGTAGCCAGTTCCTCGCGAGTGTATCTCTCATTCTCTGGATATAGCTGACTCTCATGGTAAATTATCTCATCTATCGACCACTTGAACTTAATAAACTTTGCGGGTACGCCTGCACATAAACTATATGGGGGCATAGACTTATTAACAACGGCTCCAGCAGCAATAGTGCATCCTCGACCAATTGTTACACCTGCAAGAAGCGTCACATTACGACCAATCCACACGTCATTCTCTACCACGACATCGTGGTCATACCCTGTAGGTTTTTCCGCCTCGGTTATCGAGCGGTAGAAGCGGCCGAGAATCATTGCGTGATTGCCTGTTGATACCCTCAATCCCTCGGCAGCTCCCGAGTGTTCCTTCATGATAAAGCAGGCGTTGGTTGCAGATATCGAGGCGTTGTTGAGGCCATTGTCCCCATGCAGAAAGACATTCTTGGGATTGTCGATGTGTATGGGTGGAATGATTGTCACCCCCTTACCATAGTAGCCGTAACGACGCTTGCTATATCCGAAATATGACCTATAGATGTGGTATAAACCACGAATGAAACGATTATTTTTTAGGCTGCTCATAACAGTGTGTCATTATATATCCCATATTTGACATAGCTCGCACCATACACGTTCAATGCTATACTCCATTGCAACGCGCTGCTTCGCTCTCAATCCATACTCATGTGCTACTGCCGGCTCTGCTATAAATTCCTCTATTGCCTGGGTGAGCGCATCAATATCCCTCGTTGCAATACATCGACCGCATGCTCTCTCAGTGTTGAGTGCTAACATTTCTGGGATGGCTCCTACGGGCGTTGTTACTATGGGACAGCCGCATGCCATACTCTCTATAATCACGTTTGGAAAGCCTTCCGTATATGTCGGTAACACGAAGACTCCGCACTCTAGCATCTCGTGGATGACCCTATTGAAGTCGCATTGTCCCATGATATTTAGCCAGGAGGCGTTGCCAGTAATGCGTTTAAGGTCATCTTTTATATCGTTGTGTATTGGTCCAATAACTCTTAGCTCTATCCCCTTTACGCGCTTTGCGGCCTCCACCAACTCGTAGATACCCTTTGTGGGTATGCAATGGCCAACGAATAGTAGTCGGTTTATAACACGAGGAACGTTACCATGGCGATTTATAATCTCCTCGACACGCGGGGAGAGTGGGTTGGCAAGCATTACCACATTACTAAAGCCCATATCGCGCAAGGTAGTGTACGACTTATTGTCAAGGACCACGCACCTATCGGCTACTTTAATGGCCCTCTTTAGTAGCTTCCACTCCCATCCTCTGTGCTCGGCGAGTTCGGGAATACGACCAAAGTGGAGGTGTAATACGCTCTTAATGCCGCGTTGGCGTGCTATGCGCATCATCCATAGGTCTTTGAGGAGACTTATTGAGGCGCTCGAGGCAATATGTAGCACGTCGTAGTGGCGCTTATTACACTTCTCCTTGAGGGCTTTGATAGCAGCCGTATATGTTCTCACTCCATACCTTAGGCGATTGAGTTTCGAATGGGGCTTTGATCTATCACTACCTTTTGGATCGTTCATAGGCAGTATGTCGATCTCTACATCGGATACTATGCTTTGATGGTAATCAATAATATGCTTTGCCCATTGATTGATACCTCCGGCATGGTTGTTATAAGGTGTTGCAAAGAGTACGGTCATCGTTATGTTCTCAAATTATATATATCTGTTGTCATGAATTAATCTATTGATGTACAATAGAA
Organism: Alistipes sp.; assembly: GCA_017503575.1. Taxonomy (GTDB): domain Bacteria; phylum Bacteroidota; class Bacteroidia; order Bacteroidales; family Rikenellaceae; genus Alistipes. The sequence continues at coordinate 26,996 of JAFVSV010000013.1, forward strand.
TAAATGTGTAAAGCGGCAGCCTTATTGATGGTATAAATGCTGAGCGTGATAGGTAGAATGCCGAGGAACTGAGCATGATTATCATCGTCGTGGCAAATAAAGAGTAACGTAGTTTCACGTCAGAGTATAGTGAAAGGTCTACCTTCTTGAGCAACACACCCATAAGCATCATACATACTATCATGCCCACTATACCGAAGTCAAGGTAGAAGTCGCTCTGTAACGTTGTTCCTAAACCAATATTCGATTTGCGCCCTCGCTCAAGAGTTGTTATGTAGTATGCAGAGCCCTGCATCTCGGTCTCCACGGGCCATATATTTTCTAAGAGACGGTTTGGGATAAAGAGCACAGCAAGATATCTACCCTGTATCGCACCATGTAGATGTTCGTTATCTTGCTTCTCGAATTCGTTGATGGCAATCATGTCGCAGAACTGTGAGCTAGCCAACTCTTCAGTGCTTGGGCTAAAACTTTGGCGCGCCTCATAAACAGCAAGCCCCGTTTCATATTTTTTTGATAGATCATTTGTTATGACACCTCGACCGATACTGATTATTGAGAGTATGAAGCTGGTAGCTATGATGCATATGACAAAGATAAAGTTCCTAAATGGCTGTTCTCTATTGGCATACACATACGAGAAGAGAAGTATGAGGCTTGTGCGTATCACTGGCTCACGAGCGCCACTTATTAGCCTTAGTACGAGGTATAGCACTAGTAGTATAATGAAGAGTTTGGGCATGCCGCCTATGAAACGGCGGAGACTCATTTTACGCCCCGTATTGTTTATTGCATATTGTATGAGCACAGCCGCGTTGCAGATGTTGAGTAGTATCTCACTATTATTCGTGTGGCTGCCCTCAAGACTTCCGCTTTCGACATACGATTGACCTGTAATAAAGGCGCTATCCACTGTCGAAAGAAACATCAGTGTGAATATCGTCGATAGTACGATAAGAGCATCTAGCGATATCTCTTGGTTATATGACTTACTATTGATGCTATTAAATGGCATTGACGTATTTGTATAACCGAAGATGAACGCAACTATAGCCATCGAGGCGAAGGCTATACCCTTGGTTATTAGACTGTGGTGGAGAAATACATTAGTATTCATGTCATAGTTGCCCACAAGTAGGTCTATGCCATTCTGGTAAGCGATGATGCACATGCCAAGTAACAGCAACACGGAGGGACGTAGCAATCTAAATCTTTGTGTGGCGGTTACATTCTTGTCCTTAAAGAAGACGACTATCGTAACGGCCGATAGTGTAAGAATTGTAATTATCTGTTCGTTACTATAGCCATCGGAGGTCTTGAATATGTATGCAAATAGCCCTATTATTAATATTAATAGGCTGTTGTTAATAAACTTACTCATTTGTTCGTTGGTGTAGCTTATATAATGTGCGCATTATAAATAGGTATACTATATGGGCGACTAATGCTATCAAAGCATAGACGAGGGCGTAGTCGCTATCTATTCGTAGCAGGATTATATAAGAGCAGCCGAGGGTTAGCATATCTCTGATTATACGTGAGGTGAAGACTACCCATGAGTGGCCAGTTGAGAGGAGTTCAAAGGCGTATACTTCGCCTAGGCTGATTATGATTGCTGCTACACACATCACTACAATAATAGTGTTCAATCCATCGAACGATATCCCGTAGAATGCTGCGATATAGTTAGATAAGAGGGCGATTACAAGTACAGGGATAGTTGTAGATCCAAAACTTACCAACAGAAACTTACGAACGAGTTGTTGATGGTCGTCGGCTGATGAGAGGTAGGAGAACATAACGTTTTTGAGCATTGCGGGGATAAATATCACGATGCTTTGCCATGTTGCTGCTGCGGTGATAAGACCTACCTCGTGGTAGTTTGATACGGTGATAATTATGTATGTGGAGAGCCAGTGTGTCACGGCGTAGAGGCTATCTTGAAGAGCTATGGGTAGTGAGAAGCCTAGTATGGATTTTGTATCGCTTTTCGTAATGCTATACTTCTCCTCGCTATGGTACATTATCAAGGCCTTCTTTATCTCTCTGTGGCTAATGATCGTCTGAATGAGAAAGGCGACGAGAAGTGCACCAAAGGCGCCACTTAGGGCCCACATATATGTACCTATGCAACTGAATAGGAATATTGCTATGCCCCCAATACAATTAATCTTTGCTGTAGTCTTAAATCTCTTAAGACCTGACAGGATAGCTATTTGCGTTGTTGTTAGAGCATTGAGGATGATAAGAGGTGAGTAGATACGAATGATATGTTCGAGGTGTGGCGCTACGATGAAAGCGGCCAACTGTTTAGCAAATATTATTTGCAGAATGGCAAGAGAACAACTTGTAATAAGGGTTATCTGTACAAGACGCTTAATTAGAGCCTCGGTCTGCTTGGGATGTTTCGTAACATACTCTGCAACATATTTTGTTGCTGAGTAGCCAAGACCAAATGTAGATACTATGGCTATGTATGTCAGCGTGTTACGAATTAGGCCATACTCGCCGAATGCCTCGCTACCCAGTAGTCGTGCTATGACAATACCTGATATTAGTGCTAATCCCTTACCAATTGAGCTACCAAGTAGAGCCCAAAATGAGTCCTTAAATAATTGACTCTTTTTTAATCTTGAATAAACTTGAGAGATGGGAAGCATCTTTTTTAGTCTTTTCTAAACAAGTCTCTGGTGTATAGCTTGGCCTCGACATCGCAAAGGTCTGAATGGTAGCGGTTGGCGATGATGGCGTGGCTCGCGGTCTTGAAGCGCGAGAGGTCGTTGACGACCTCCGAGCCGAAGAACATCGTGCCATCCTCCAGTGTGGGCTCGTAGATGATGACCTTAGCTCCCTTGGCCTTGATACGTTTCATCACGCCCTGTATCGACGACTGGCGGAAGTTATCCGACCCCGCCTTCATCGTGAGTCGATAGACGCCCACGACAACCTCCCGCTCCTTCGTAGCATCCCACAGGCTCGAGCCCGTATAGTAGCCCGCCTTGCGAAGCACCTGGTCGGCGATATAGTCCTTGCGCGTGCGGTTGCTCTCGACAATGGCGGTCATCATATTCTGGGGCACAGCCTCGTAGTTCGCCAGCAGCTGTTTCGTATCCTTGGGCAGGCAGTAGCCGCCGTAGCCAAACGAGGGGTTATTATAGTGGGTGCCGATGCGGGGGTCGAGGCCCACGCCCTCGATAATAGCGCGCGAGTCGAGGCCCTTCATCTCGGCGTAGGTGTCGAGCTCGTTGAAGTAGCTCACGCGGAGTGCCAAGTAGGTATTAGCGAAGAGCTTAACGGCCTCCGCCTCCTTGATGCCCATATACAGCACGGGGATATCCTCCTTGATAGCCCCCTGCTGCAGCAGCGTGGCGAAGCTCTTGGCCTCAGCGTCGAGGTGGGCGATATCGGCGATGCGTTCTATCGCCGCGTTCTCCTCCATGAACTCATCGCCCTCGAGGTGGCGCGGTATGCCCACGATGATGCGCGAGGGGTAGAGGTTGTCCTCCAACGCGCGGCTCTCGCGCAGGAACTCGGGCGAGAAGAGCAGGTTGAGGCACTCGACGCCCTTTGCGGCGTACTTGACATAGAGGCTGCGGCAGTAGCCCACGGGTATTGTCGACTTGATGATCATCGTTGCCGCTGGGTTTACGTCCAACACTATGTCGATGACATCCTCGATAAGGTGCGTGTCGAAGTGGTTACGCTGTGGGTCATAGTTTGTAGGCACGGCGATAACCACAAAGTCGGCATCGGCGTATGCCTCGCGGGCATCGAGCGTCGCGCGTAGCGACAGTGGCTTCTCGGCCAGGTAACGCTCTATATAGTCATCCTGTATGGGTGATATGCGGCGGTTGATAAGGTCGACCTTCTCGGCGATGACATCTACGGCCACCACATCGTTATGCTGGGCAAGTAGCGTGGCGATGCTCAAACCCACATATCCTGTTCCTGCAACAGCGATTTTCATGGTATTCTGATTTTTTGTTATCCGTAAAACTCTTTGTGCCATTCCGCAAAGCGACGAAGACCCTCGCGTAGTGGCGTCTGTGGCTTAAAGCCGAAGTTCTGCTCTAATGCCGAGGTGTCGGCGTAGGTCACTGGCACGTCACCCGGCTGCATGGGTACTAACTCCTTATGCTCCTCGAAGTTGTAATCTGCGGGGAGCACTCCTGCGCGCACAAGCTCCTGTTGGAGTATCTCCACAAAGTTGAGCAGGTTCTCGGGTTGCGAGTTACCAATGTTGTATACGGCGTAGGGTGGCTTTGTCTGCCCATTGCTCTTGATGCCTGCTACGGGAGGTCGCTGCATTACGCGATATATGCCCTCGACAATATCGTCGACGTATGTGAAGTCGCGCATGCAGTTGCCGTAGTTGAATATTCTGATTTTCTCGCCGCGCAGTAGCTTATCCGTGAAGCTGAAGTATGCCATGTCGGGGCGTCCTGCGGGGCCATAAACCGTAAAGAAGCGCAGACCAGTGGATGGTATGTTGTACAGCTTCGAGTATGCGTGTGCCATCAGCTCGTTCGACTTCTTGGTAGCGGCGTATAGCGATACGGGGTTATCTACCATGTCGTCTGTCGAATATGGTATCTTCTCGTTATCGCCATATACCGAGCTTGACGAGGCATATACGAGGTGCTGCACGCCACGCTCGCCATTGTCGTAGCTATGACGACATGCTTCGAGTATGTTGTAGAAGCCAACGATGTTACTCTCGATGTAGGCGTCGGGGTTTGTTATCGAGTAGCGTACGCCAGCTTGTGCTGCAAGGTTGACAACGATGTCGAACTTATATGTTGCGAAGGCCCTCTCTATAAGCTCTCTATCAGCAATGCTACCCTCGATAAAGTGCCATTTATTCGTCGTATGTTCATCTGCGACAATGCTCTCTATGCGTTGTAGTCGGTGCTTTTTGAGCGATACGTCGTAGTATGCGTTCATGTTGTCGACACCAACGATGGTGGCATCGTCGCACTCCTCAAGAAGACGTGCTACGAGGTACGACCCGATGAAGCCTGCAGCTCCTGTGACAAGTATACTCTTCATAACTATTGCTAAATTCTATCAACAAGTTTTTGTAGAAGGAGGAATGCTCCCTTGCGCTCGAAGTGTGTGGCGCGGCCAATCGCTTTGAACATTCGCTTGATGATATTATGTTCGCCTACATGACGAAGCAGATAGTATAGACCGCCATTGAGTGCTATGCCGCTGGCAATGACGACATATAGTTGAACGTCTACCGAGCCGCCGAAGTACCATGTTAGGTAGTGGGCGATGATGATTAGTGCATTGAGGAAGACTATCATAAACGTTGTGCCAGCATGCGAGAATCCTATCTCGATAAACATGTGGTGCAGATGCGTCTTGTCGGGGTGGAATGGAGAGGTGCCACGCATCATGCGCGACGACATCACGCGGATGGTGTCGAATACTGGTATTGACATCACTGCCAATGTGAATGGCACCAAGCCGAAGTTGGCATCAATGCTTGTAGGAGGGGTCTTGTGCGAGAGTATGTTAACTACGAATGTAGACATCACGATTCCCATCACCAGTGTGCCGCCATCGCCTATGAACATCCTCGATGTACTGCCGAAGACGTTGTGGAAAAAGAAGGGTATTAGTGAGCCCACGGCAACCGCCGCAAGGATAGTCATGGGGATGTTACCCTCGATGTAGAACAGTGTGCCGAATATAGAACAGGCCATGATGCAGTACCCCGACGATAGCCCATTGACGCCATCGATAAGGTTTATCGAGTTGATGATGCCAACGGCAGCAAATATGGTTAGTGGTATGGCTATGTCTTGACCTATCTGATGATATCCCCATAACCCGTCAAAGTTGTCTATCATAATCTCGTTGGTGAACATTAGGAGCGCTACAACGCCTATCTCTACTATGAAACGCAGCTTTGCTGATAGCCCCATTACGTCATCCATTGTGCCGACATATAGCATTATCATCATTGCTGCCACGATAGTCATCAACGACTGGCAGTTGGTGTACCCGCTTGTTAGGGCAATGCCGAGAACGATGCCAAAGAATACCGCCACGCCACCAAGTACGGGGATAGGCACACGCTGTAACTTGCGGGCGTCGGGGCAGTCCACGATATTTTTGAGGTTGGCAATCTTTACCAACTTGGGGTGAATCCATACTACGGCAAGCATTGCCGAGAGGAAGGCTATCAGAATATGTTGTACCATAATCTATGTGGTTATTCGTTCGATATACTCTCTGGGTATGTATGTCGTTGCTACGGCGGCGATGCCCTCGATGCTCACCACAAAGCGCTTGGTGCCGTGCACACGCTTTATGTGGCCCTCCATTCCGCGGAAGATGCCGCCTGTGATGCGCACTCGCTCGTCGGCGCATAGCGTTGTCGTGTCGACGCACTCTATGGTGCGTGCCGCGGTGCGTGCCACAAAGCGGAAGCGCTCCATCTCGCTCTCGCTTATGGCGTATAGTTTCGAGGTGCCAGGCTCTGAATAGGGCATTATGTTATCCTCGGTCACACGGCGCAGATGCTCTATGAAGGTGGGTGTCGTACGCAGGAAGAGTAGCGATGGCATCACTTCGATGTGGCGCACGCGCACCTCGCCATCCACAACCTCCTCCACCTCGCGCAGTGGTGTGTAGCACTCCACCTGCTCGCGTAGCGCTGTGGCGCGAACCACCGAGCCCTTGTTATGAAACGTGCGTATGGCGTACCAGGCTATACCATCCATATCTTTATCCCCGCCCTATTACTATCTCTGTTGTCTTATGCACACACCCTCTCCTCACTCGCCTCCGAGGTAAACCTCCCCAGTGACGCAGCAATTGGTGACGGCACTTTTTTGAATGACACGCAATTTTCTGACGAGCAATAATTGTGAATTATTGCCCTCGGGCTCCTTCTTGCGAAAGGACTATATCTATTATTTACTGCCCTCTATTATTTGCTACCCTTCATGTTTGCCTATGCGATTGTAAATACGCACCCGTACTCACTTTTTCGCACCACCTCGGAACATCTACTTCTGATGTGTTCTCCAAATTTCGTGCAAAGTTAACAATTTATCTCCATAAGGCAAAACAATTATATTGTTTTTGGCTCTTTTCTATGTGTGACAATTGGCTGTTGGTGCTAAAACTCCGCAATATGTCGCTGATGCCTTGTTGTGATAGTCGCTTTTCGCGGCGCTAATGACTACATGTTTAAGCGGGCTTTGCTATGGTGAAAAGGTGTATATTTTGCCTATATGTCTAATGGATTATTGGTGGTGCACTACTTTGATATCACCTCTAAATTCCGTACAATTATTCGATTTTAGATGCGTGGCAGAGTAACCACTAAACGCTTGTCAGTGGTGTATATGTGCGGGTGTTATGGTCCAATATTGGCTAATATGTATTATAGTAGTCTGCGAGCGTGGCTCTCCTCCGTAAGGCGCATAGTGTGTAGGTCGGCGCCCTCGATGATGACCAATCCTGGACACTTGCCAACACTTATGCTACCTATCGTATCCTCCATGCCTAATGCCTTGGCGCCACCTATTGTCGCCCAGCCGAGTAGCTCTTCGAGGGGTATGTCGTCTATTTGGCGGAGGTTGTCTATTAGAGATAGCGTGCGTGCCGAACTTAGTGAGTCGCTGCCTATGGCTATCTGCGCCCCTGCCTTGCGTAGCACCTCTACGGGGGGCTTTATGCCTGATATGTAACGGTTTGACTCGGGGCATAGCACCCATGATACGGCTGTCTTGAAATGGTTGTCGAGCCGTGCCACATCCTCGGCTGTTGCCTTGCAGCCGTGTACTACTACCACGCGCCTATCGTTTACGATGCTCTCGACGATGCGTCGCGCGGGCGTGCCGTAGTGCAGGAAGTCGCACTCCCACCCCATGCGTGCGTACCACTCGGCAAGGGAGCCTCGCTTGTTGTATAGGTTGCCCTCGTCGTCCGACTCGAGAAGGTGTATCGAGATGACGGAGTCATTCGCTGCGCAGGCCTCCTTAAACACCTGGTCTTGAAGCGAGTATGTCGAGTGTGGCGTGATGCTGCTGTGTGGGTGACGCTCTGCCATGGCGAGGTGCTTATTTATGGCTGTTGTGGTGAGGCCGAATATCTCGAATAGGCTCTTATAGCGTATGTGTGAGCGCTCCTTGACGCCCATCACCAGCTCGTCGTTGGCAATATCCAATACAGCCTCTACGCCCTCCTCCCACATCGTCGCGTCTGCCTTTGCGGCAGCCGTTATGCGCTCCTCGTCGCGGTAGTTGCCGCGCACGCTGCCTATGGCTCGTGCGAAGCCCGCGAAGCCTGTGCCCTCGGCTATTGCGCCCTTGAGGTATGATAGCTCGAGGTGGCAGTGGGCGTTGACCATGCCAGGGATAAGTATCCCTGGGTAGAACTCCACGCCGGCGCGATTGTCTATATCGGAGCATTGCTCGATGCGGACGATGCGGCGCTCGTCGTCGACCTCTACTATGGTATTGCGCTCTAACCTGCCATCTATAAGCGCATAGTGCGCTGCTATCTTTCTACTCATACACTGTGGTGGCTCTAATGCGTTGCGTGGTTGTACTGTCGATTACTGAATCTTGAGCGTTACGAGTGTTAGTGCCGAGAGGAGTAGCGACACGATAAAGAAGCGCATCATAATCTTCGTCTCGAAGATGCCCTTCTTCTGGTAGTGGTGGTGTATGGGCGACATAAGGAGTATGCGTCGACCCTCACCATACTTACGCTTCGTATACTTGAAGTAGGCTACCTGCACCATTACCGAGAGCGCCTCGACAAGGAAGACGCCGCAGAGTAGTGGCAGTAGTAGCTCCTTGCGTATGCAGAGGGCGAAGACGGCGATGATGCCGCCAATGGTAAGAGAGCCCGTGTCGCCCATAAATATCTGCGCTGGGAAGGAGTTGTACCATAGGAAGCCGACAAGAGCACCGGCAAAAGCGGCGGCAAAGACTATCATCTCACCACTGCCCGGGATATACATTATATTAAGGTAGTCCGAGTAGATGATATGTCCCGAGAGGTATGCCAAGATACCGAGCACAAGGACAATGGGCACCGATACGGAGGTGAGCAGACCGTCGATGCCGTCCGTAAGGTTGGCGCCATTAGATACGGCGGTGATGACGAAGATGGCGACAAGGATATAAAAGAACCACGCCAAGGTCTCGTTACCACCCGTAATCTGGCTATAATCGAGTGTCGTATCCTTGAAGAAGGGGATAGATGTCTCGGTGCTCTTCTCGGGGGTAGTGCTTATAACGCGCTCCTCGGTATACTTAACAACATCGCCACTCCTCTCATCGGTGATGGTATAGGTATATTTATCGTAGTGCTTCTCATGTACTACAATTTGGTCGGATTGCCACATTGTGGTACCCACGATGATGCCCAAGCCTACCTGTCCCACAATCTTAAAGCGACCGTTAAGACCCTCCTTCTTGTGGCGGAAGACCTTGATATAGTCATCAAGACCACCTATGAAGCCGAGCCAGATGGTCGAGATAAGGAGCAATTGTATGTAGATGTTCGATAGGTCACCGAAGAGAAGCACGGGGATAAGTACCGCCATGATGATGATGATGCCACCCATCGTTGGTGTGCCCTTCTTCTGGAGCTGTCCCTCGAGACCCAGGTCGCGTATATCCTCGCCAATCTGCTTGCGCTTGAGATAGCGTATAACGCGCTTACCTACCATGATGGCGATAAGTAGCGATAGGATGATTGCGGCAGCTGCGCGGAACGATATGTAGTCGCCGACACGCATGCCAGGAAGGCTGGTGTTTTTGTCGAGATACTCGAATAGCCAATGTAACATAGTCTCTTACTGTTGTTTGCGTCGTTAGTGTTGTATGTGTGTCATCTATTGTGTGTGTGCTCAAAGGCGAGGCGTGCCTGTTCGCGGTCGTCGAAGTGGTGCTTCTCGGTGCCTACAATCTGGTAGTCCTCATGTCCCTTACCAGCGATAAGTATTATGTCGCCCGCCTTGGCAAGCATCGCTGCGGTGCGTATGGCCTCGCTGCGGTCGGTGATGCGTAGGTAGTTATGTGCCCCCTCTACGCCTGCTACCATATCATCGAGGATAGCCTCGGGCGACTCGGTGCGTGGGTTGTCCGAGGTGAGGATGACGGTCGAAGCACCCTTGACGGCGATGCGTGCCATCTCGGGTCGCTTCGTGCGGTCGCGGTCACCACCGCAGCCACATACCACGATAAGCTGCTGCCCTGCGCGACGTATCTCGTTGATTGTCTGCATGACATTATCCAAGGCATCGGGCGTGTGGGCATAGTCCACGACAGCCATCGTGCCATCCTTGGCGGTGATGGTCTCGAAGCGGCCACTTACGGGCGTAAGCATCGATAGTGTCGTGAGCACCTCGTCTCTGTCGACGCCAAGCAGGCGTGCTGCGGCATATACCGTGGTGAGGTTATAGGCATTAAACCTGCCCGTAAACTTCACCCATAGCTCGCGGTCGTCGATATGTAGAAGCATGCCGTTAGGTAGCATCTCGATAATCTTGGTGCGATAGTCCGCCATGGAGCGAAGCGATAGACGATATACCTTTGCGCGGGTATTCTGCACCATCACCTCGCCATTTCTGTCGTCGATGTTGACCACCGCCCACGCCTCCTTGTCCAAGGCATCGAAAAAGCTCTTCTTGGCACGGATATACTCCTTGTATGTGCCGTGGTAGTCGAGGTGGTCGTGCGTGAGGTTACTGAATAGTGCGCCCTCGAAGTGTAGGTAGTCTATGCGGTGTTGCGCTGCGGCGTGCGACGACACCTCCATAAAGCAGTAGTCGCAACCCTCGTCCACCATGCGACGCATCATCTGGTTGAGGCGTATCGAGTCGGGTGTGGTGTGTGTCGAGGGTATTGTCTTGTCGGCAATGCGGTATACTACCGTCGAGATAAGTCCCACGCGGTAGCCAAGCGTCGTGAACATGTCGTATAGAAGTGTCGCAGTGGTTGTCTTACCATTGGTGCCCGTGACGCCCACGAGGTGCATCTCGTGCGAGGGGTGGTCGTAGAAGGCTGCAGCCATGGCTGCCATAGCTATGTTGCTATCCTCGACAACGATATAGGTAACATCGTCGCTGAGGCTATCGGGAAGGCGCTGGCAGACGATAGCTCTTGCGCCGCGCTCTATGGCCGAGGGTATATAGTTGTGACCGTCGCTCGCCGTGCCGACAACGGCAAAGAAGCAGTGGCCTGCATCCACGCGGCGCGAGTCATACTCGAGGGCTATGACCTCGGTATTGGTGCTACCTACGATGTGGCGTGCTTGCACGTCGACGAGTAGATCTGTTATTGTCTTCATAGTAATTTATTGCGAAGTTGTTAAATATCAAGTGTTAAGTGTATCGTGCCGCCACTTCCGCGGATGGTGCTACCCGCCTCAAGGCTCTGCTCGACGATGCGGCCAGCACCCTCGTGTGTGACCTCCAAGCCGAGACCCTCGAGGATGTATAGCGCATCGCTTAGTCCCATGTTACGAACGTCGGGGACGATATCCTCCGTGATGTCAACCGCTGTGATGGCTACGCTACCACCATCGTCGGTCGTCGTGTTGCACCACGCCGCGTCGATGGCGCTATTGCTGACGTATGGGGCTAACGTGCTACTCACAGTGTTAACAGCCCTGCTGTCGCCACCCTTGATGTTTGTGGGGGCGTAGGGCGAAGGCGCTACGCTAACTGTTGGGTGTAGGTCGCGGTCGTTGTTGTAGATATATTGCATTATCTCGTTTGCCGCAGGCGCTGCCACGTCGATACCAAAGTGGGTGTCTTTATCGAACATGCTCTCCTTGGCCATGGCAACCATAACAGTATACTTGGGCTTCTCAAGTGGCATCATACATACTACCGAGCCGAGGTTGTAGTTGTAGTTTAAGATGTTAGCGAACTTCTGTTTGTCCTCCTGGGCATCGCTCTGGAACGGACCGTTAATCTCGGCCGTACCCGTCTTACAACCAATCTTGAATGGTAGCTCGGCAAAGCGGCGCTTTGTTCGTTCGGGTACTGCTGCGGCAGCGAGGCACTCGTGAAGTAGCTCGATGGTTCTGTCGGAACACATCCTATCCATTATCACCTCCGTGGGCATCACCTCGATAACTTTGCCATCACGCTCTATATGGTCGACGATGCGTGGGGCTACCATGCGTCCGCCATTTGCCACACCGTTGAAGAAGGTGAGTGTGTGGATAGGGGGTACGGTGACGATATATCCGTAGCCGAGGTAGGGTAGCGACTTACTGAGCGAGCCATGAATGCTCTTCCACTCCTTATCCATAGGTACAGGGATGTGTCCTGCCACCTCGCCATAGGCGTCGAGACCTACCGTCTTGTTGAAGTGTAGCGAGTCAAGGTACTCCCAATAGAGCTTGGGGTTATCCTTGAAGTTCTCGTATATGGCCTCGGCGAAGTATATGTTCGACGAGTGGGCAAAGCCATCCTTGAGCGTGATGTTGACAATGGGCTTACCATTCTCGTACTTTATGGTGTGTGAGTCGGTCACTTTGCGTGTGCCGACCTTCTTCTCTTTCGTTGGTATGCTTATCGAGGTGTCTAACGTATAGCCGCACCTCTCGATGAGTACCATTGTTGCTGCGAGCTTGAATGTAGAGCCTGGACTCTGGCTCGTCTTCATGGCGTGGTTGAATCCCTTCTCCGAGAAGTTCGTGCCACGCACGCGTCCTGTGCTGAGGTTCACCATGCAAAGCATGTCGCCTGTCTCCACCTCCATAACCATTGCGACGCCAAACGACCCCTTGTGTCCCTCCAACTCGCGGCGTAGAATCTCTGTTGCTGCACGTTGTAGGCCTCCGTCGATGGTTGTCACTATATCGCAGCCATCCTTGGGTGCTTTGTTGCTCGGGTCGTTGATGCGACTCCAGAAGCCGTGGGCTATATACTGCTCCTTGGCTTGGCCATCCTCTCCCGCGAGATAGTCGTCATATATACGCTCTATACCCGTACTATTGGTGCTCTCGCCATTGTCGACGACACTCTTGTCAACGCCGATAAGCTGATGAGCCATCTCGCCCATAGGATGTATGCGCTTATCCACACGCTTCACGCCGTAGACCATTCCCATATTGCCGTTGAGGATGGGGAACTCGGAGGTCATCATCTCCCACTCGTCGAGCGTCACGGGGCGCGGAAATATCTTCTTGGCGCGCGCCGTGCCTCGGCTGAGCTCCGCATGGAATATATCTTTGTACTCTGTGGCGCTGATATAGTCGTAGCCCTCGTTGCGTGCATCCTCCATGTCGAAGTGCTGTGATAATAGCTTCGATAGCTCGTCGACATTATGCTCGAACTCCTGTGGTGGGGCATCGTTGAAGCCGTCCGACTTGAAGTCAAAGGTGGGCTCGTAGCGTAGGCTTGACATCGCCAATGGCTCGCCATCGCGCGTGAGTATGGCACCACGATGTGCGGGGATGGTCACCTCGCGCACTACGCCCTCCTTGAGCACTGCCGCGTTGTGTGCCACAGAGTCGCTAAACATCTGCACCCACACTAAACGCGCAGCAACGCCAAAGCCCACAAGAATGAATAACAAGTATAACACCCTCACGCGCAAAAGTATATCATTCTTGGCGCTTCCCGATTTGCTGCTACTGCCGCCCTTTGCGCCACTACGCTTTGTACTACTCTTCTTTGCCATGACGTTACTACATTCGTTGGCTACTCTTTTGGTCAACCATCACTATGCCGTGCTCCTCCTTAAGTACGCGTACTACCTCGTCGCGTGACGATATGCGGTAGCGCTCCTCGCTCTTGAGTACCGAGCGCTCACGAAGACGCGATACCTGCTGCTCTTTGTGGCGATACTCGCTGTCGGCATTCAGTGACATGAAGGTGAGAAATATGCTTATGAAGCACATGATGGCTATGGCTATTAGGTAACGATAGTATTGCAGGGCACCATCGCTGGTGATAAAGCCGCCTGTGACGATGTGGCGCCAGAGTGATTTCGACTGGGGTTTAGTTGTCTCATCTGCCTCATCATTACTATCGCTCTCACTCTCCTTATCTGCATCTTCACCCTCTTCATCCTCTTCGCTCTCCTCTGTGTCGTCATCCACCTCATCATCCTCTATATCCTCGGTGTCATCCTCATCTTCCTCATCGCTCTCTTCGTCAATCTCCTCATCTTCGTCTAACTCCTCGTCCTCTTCCTCCTCGGCTTCGATGCGGACTATCTCGCGGCGGATGCGGCGCTTGCGCAACTCCTCATCCTCCTCGTTGTGGTGTTTAGATAGCTTTGTGCTCCTTCTATTTCGTGTTGTCTCAGACATATATTGGTTCGTTTGTTGGGCTGTATCTCTATTTCTAAAGGCCTCTAAAGGCGCTCTGCCACGCGTAGCTTAGCACTGCGAGAGCGGGGGTTGGTGTCTACCTCCTCGTCGGTGGGTACTATCGCCTTGCGCGTTATAACCTTTAGTGGGGTGTTGGTGCGGCCGTAGAAGTCGCGCTCTATGCGTCCCTCGGTGTTACCGCTACGCATGAAGTTCTTTACAATGCGATCCTCGAGCGAGTGGTACGACATGATTACAAGCCTACCCCCGGGGTTGAGCACCTTGAGGCTCTGCTCCAAGGACATCTTGAGTGCCTCCATCTCGCCGTTAAGCTCTATGCGTAGCGCCTGGAAGAGCTTGGTGAGGAACTTTGCCTCATCCTTGGGTGGCGTGCATGGCTTTATGGCCTCTACTAACTCGGCAGTCGTTGTTATCGCCTTCTCGCTGCGGGTGCGCTCTATGCAGTTAGCAATCTTCCACGTTGTCTCCAACTCGCCATACTCCGCGAAGATGCGGGCAAGGGCCTCCTTGTCGTAGCTGTTTATGATGTCGGCAGCTGTGCGACCGCCGCGCGTATTCATGCGCATGTCGAGTGGCGCATCGCCACGAAACGAGAAGCCGCGGTGCTTGGCATCGAAGTGGTGTGACGATACTCCCAAGTCGGCGAGTATGCCATCTACGCCCTCCACGCCGCGTAGGCGTAGCGCAGCACGCATAAAGCGGAAGTTCGATGCCACGAAGGTGTGACGCTCATCATCGGGGGCATTGCGCTCGGCATCTGGGTCTTGGTCGAAGGAGTATAGATGTCCCTCGGGGCCAAGTCTCTCGAGGATGGCGCGTGTATGTCCGCCACCACCCATGGTGAGGTCGACATAGATGCCATCTGGCTTGATGTCGAGGTTGTCGATGCACTCGTTGAGCATCACGGGGATATGGTATGTCTCGGTGGTCATTTTTTGAGTGCTTTTACTACAAGTAAAAAATATCGGCGCTAAGTTACAAAAATATTCACAATTTACACCCTTTGAGCGGGTAATTATTTTTGGCATGCACCACCACTATCGGATAGGTATAATATAAATGGCGAGGAGGGGTTGCGCAATCGGTCACTGCGCAAGCCCCTCCTCGTAGGGTCGAAGTTGTCAATCTATATACGAGGTGACGAGTGGTTCATTTGCCTCTTATTCTCGCCCCTTAATCGTCTCTCAATCGCCCCTCGATTAGTAGTTCTCGATAACTGCCTCGAGGTGCTGCTTCCAGATAAGAGCTGCGCCACCTAAAATAGCCACATTCTTATCCTGGATACCACTCATCATAAGCTTCACCTTACCCTTGAATACTGTGAGCTGATTCTCCTCCATGTGGCGGTATGTAGGACGCATGATAAAGTCGCCAGCGTTGGCCAAACCGCCGAACAGTATGATAGCCTCGGGAGAGGTGATGGCGGTGAGGTCTGCGAGGGCGAGACCAAGCACCTTGCCTGTACGCTCAAATGCCTCGAGAGCAATAGGATCGTTGTTCTTTGCAGCATCCGATAGCATCTTCGCCTCGAACTTGTCGTAAGGCACCGAACGAAGCTCGCTGTCGCATGTCATCGTTGCCATAAGGTCGAATGCTGTACGCTTGATACCGGTAGCCGAAACGTATGCCTCAAGACAGCCCTTACGACCGCAACCACACTGGCGGCCGGTCTCGCGCGAGGCGACAGCAATATGACCAAATTCCCCTGCAAAGCCATCGTGGCCATAGACCATCTCGCCGTTGCAAACGATACCCGAGCCAAGGCCTGTGCCGAGGGTAATCATGGCGAAGTCCTTCATGCCACGAGCGTTGCCGAATACCATCTCGCCGATGGCTGCTGCGTTAGCGTCGTTGGTGATCATAACCTTTGCGCCACCGAAGTGCTTTGCCAAGTCCTCAACGAAGTTGAATACGCGGATAGAGTTGGGGCGTGGGTCGGCAGGATCCTCGAACTTCCAGAGGTTTGCTGGGGTCTCGATGAGGCCGGTGTGGATGTTGGCATTAGGGGCACCAACGCCAATGCCGATAAGCTCACACTCGGGCTGCTGGGCCATAAGCTCCTTCATGGCTGCGGCAAGGGTCTCGACGTATGGCTTGTAGTCGTCGTAGTAGCGGAACTTCTCGGTAGATATCTTGCTCTCGGCAATCACGTTGCCATCCTCGTCGACAAGGCCAAAGGCGGTATTTGTACCACCAATGTCGATGCCCATTGCATATTTTTTCATCATAGCTTTTTAGTTTTTTATAATTTAGTTGGTCAAAGTTACCAAAATAATTTTAATCTATGCAAAAAAAATTGTAATTTTGAGGCATAATTTATATAACGTACCAAATGAGGCTATTATGACACATAGTAACGATCAGATATTAGAGCTCTTCGAAGCGGCGCTCAACCAGATGCAGACTCCCGAGGAGCCCGAGTTGTTGTACGCTCCAATAATATACTCGATGTCGGGTGGCGGTAAGCGTCTGCGCCCCGTCTTGCTATTGCTCACTGCCGAGGCATTTGGCGGTAGTGTCGATGAGGCGATGCCTGCAGCTATGGCCGTAGAGGTCTTCCACAACTTCACGCTCCTGCACGACGACATTATGGACAATGCCGACGTGCGACGCGGCAAGCCATCGGTGTATGCCAAGTGGGGTGGTAATGTGGCAATACTCTCGGGTGACGCCATGCTTATCTCGGCATACAAGTATCTTACGCAGCTTAGCTCGGAGCAACTATACCGCGTATTGCCACTATTCAACAACCTTGCGTTGGAGGTGTGTGAAGGTCAGCAGTACGACATGGACTTCGAGTGTAAGGATAAAGTATCGGTGGTGGAGTATATCCGCATGATTGAGCTCAAGACCTCAGCACTACTATCGGGCTCGGCAGCCATAGGCGCTGCATTAGCGGGTGCCTCGGATGAGGATGCCAAGAAGATATATCGCTTTGCCACGGAACTCGGCCTCGCCTTCCAACTTCAAGACGATGTGCTCGATAGCTATGGCGACGAGAGCCTCGGTAAGAAGATTGGTGGCGACATCCTCGAGGGTAAGCAGACATACCTCATGGTGCAGGCTATGAGCCGCGCTACGGAGGAGCAGCGCGAGGTGTTGCGCCTGACACACCGTCGTGAGGATATCGACGACAATCAGAAGATTGCCATCGTCAAGGCGCTCTACGACGAACTCGATGTCAAGCATGCCGCAGAGCAACAGATAGAGTTGCGCTTCGAGCGTGCATTGACCGTGCTCGACTCGCTGTCAGTGGGCGAGGAGCGCACGCAACATCTTCGCGAGTTTGCGCGTAACCTCATGGGTAGAAAGAAGTAGTCCAAGGAGTTATGATTAGAAGAAAAGATATAGAGATAATGGCGCCTGTGGGCTCGTATGAGTCGCTCAATGCCGCCATCGCTGCTGGTGCCGACTCGGTATATTTTGGTGTCGAGCAGCTAAATATGCGTGCCGCCTCGTCGGTGAACTTCACCCTCGACGACCTCGCCGAGATTGTCCGTACGGCACATGCCGCAGGTGTCAAGACCTACCTCACGGTGAACATCGTAATCTACGATACCGAGATGGAGGTTATGCGCCGTATTATCGACCGAGCTAAGAGAGAGGGCATAGATGCCATCATCGCCACAGATCTTGCCGCCATTCTCTACGCCCGCGAGGTGGGCATGGAGGTGCACATCTCGACGCAGAGCAATATATCGAACATCGCTGCCGTTAAGTTCTTTGCGCAGTGGGCCGATGTGGTGGTCTTGGCGCGCGAGTTATCGTTGGAGCAGATAGCCTATATATCGCAGCAGATTGGCGAGCAGCATATATGTGGTCCCGCGGGAGAGCTCGTTAAGATAGAGATGTTTGCCCATGGCGCGATGTGCATGTCGATGTCGGGTAAGTGCTACCTCTCTGAACACGAGTCGCACCACTCGGCAAATCGTGGCGCTTGCAGACAGATATGTCGTCGCAAGTACACCATAACAGATAAGGAGTCTGGTCAGCAACTCGACATTGATGGTCAATATGTGCTATCGCCCAAGGACTTGTGCACTATCGACTTCCTCGATACGTTTATTGAGGCGGGTGTCAGGGTGCTTAAGATTGAGGGTCGAGCACGCGGTGGCGAGTATGTTAAGCGCGTTGTAGAGTGCTACAACGAGGCGCTGATGCTCATGGAGCGAGACGCGTATAATGCCGAGACGGTAGCGCCCCTCAAGGAGCGTCTACGCACCGTCTTTAACCGCGACTTCTGGGGTGGCTACTACGCCGCCAAGACGATGGTCGAGCATAGCCAACACTATGGCTCATCGGCGACCCTCAAGAAGGTCTACATGGGCAAGGTGACCAACTACTTCAAGCGTATAGGCGTTGCTGAGGTGTTGATTGAGGCGTGTGAGGTGCAGGAGGGTGATGCTCTGCTCTTTATGGGCGAGAAGACATGCGTTGTGGAGCAGAGTGCCGATGGCATCATGCTCAACGAGAAGCCTACATCATCAGCCAAGCAGGGTGATTACATATCACTCAAAACCGTATCCGAGGTGCGTAGAGGGGATAAGGTGTATAAGGAGGTCGCAAGATAGCCTTTCTTGTGATAAGGACGGATCTTCGGAGCTTTGCTTGATAGCAAATTCCTCACATACAACAAGTATGCTGCGGATTTGCCCTCGGCGACAAAACTCCAAATCTCCACCCTTCTGACAAGAAAGGGCGCATGAGAGGAGTATGAATAGAATTAATACAAGAATAAAACTATAAACTAAAACTACAATAACTATGTTTACAAAGGAGACTTATATTGGCCGTCGTGCCGAGTTGTGCCGTCGTGTGGGCAAGGGACTTATCCTACTTCCAGCAAACCCCGAGGTACCCAACAACTACCCCAATAACACCTATTACTACCGTCAGGACTCTACGTTCCGCTACTTCTTCGGTCTTGACGTGCCATCGCTCATAGGCCTTATCGACGCCGAGTCGGGCGAGGCGATGCTCTTTGGCGATGATTTCACTGTGGAGGACATCATCTGGACAGGCCCTATGCCTACCATCGCCGAGCAGGCAGCTACCGTAGGTGTAGAGCGCAGCTATGCACGTAAGGAGATCTACGACATCTTGCGCAAGGCGATAGAGCAGAACCGCCCCGTACACTATCTCCCTCCATATCGCGCAGAGCTTAAGATTGAGGTTGCCGACTGGTTGGGCATACGTCTTGGCATGCTTCATGAGCGTAAGTCTCTCGACTTGATGTTCGCCGTAGCAGAGATGCGCGAGAAGAAGTCGGCAGAGGAGATCGAGGCGTTGGAGCGCGCATTTAAGATTGGCTACCAGATGCACATGACAGCTATGCGCATGTGTCGTCCAGGTGTCTGCGAGCGCGAGATTGCTGGTCGTGTTGAGGGTGTTGCCAAGTCGTATGGTCAGGGAGTGTCGTTCCCAACCATCGTGACGCAGCATGGTGAGATTCTACATAACCACAACCACGATGGCATCCTTGAGGCTGGTCGTCTCTTGTTGGTCGATGGTGGTGGCGAGTCTGTTGAGGGCTACTGCTCGGATCACACCCGTACATACCCCGTAAATGGTAAGTTCAGCGACCGTCAGCGCGACATATATAATATAGTGCTACGCGCGCACAGCGAGGTGAAGGATATGATTAAGCCTGGCACCATGTACCCAGAGATTCACAAGGCTGCCTACATGTCGTTGGCCGAGGGCCTCAAGGGCGTAGGCCTCATCAAGTCAACACCCGAGGAGGCTGTGGAGGCTGGTGCTCTCTATATGTTCATGCCTCACGGCTTGGGTCACGGCATGGGTATGGATGTTCACGACTTGGAGAATATCGGTGAGCGCTCGTTCGACTTCTCGACCGTTGCGGAGCGTGCTGCAAAGTCGGCAACATGTATCCACCGCGGCACATGGCGCGTAGAGCCAGGCACTGTAATGTCTGACGAGCCAGGTATTTACTTCATCCCAGCGCTTATCGACAAGTTCAAGAGCGAGGGTAAGTTCCAGGGCATCGTAGACTATGCAGCCCTCGACTCGTACCGCGACTTTGGCGGCATCCGCATCGAGGATGATGTCCTTGTAACGGAGACGGGTAGCCGCTTCATTGGCGACAAGCTATTGCCTCTCACCATTGACGAGCTTGAGGCTGTAGTGGGCAAGGAGTAAGAGTTTAACAACAGTAAAACACATTTAACAGATAACACATCGTATGAAGACAGATATCGAAATTGCTCGCGAGACGAAACTTAAGAACATTCGCGAGGTTGCCTCACAGGTGGGTTTCACCGATGATGAGGTGTTTAACTATGGTAAGTATATTGCAAAGGTGCCCTATCGCCTTATCGACGATAAGAAGGTTGCAAAGAACCACCTTATCCTCGTTACAGCCATCACCGCTACAAAGGCTGGTGTTGGTAAGACTACCGTGAGCATAGGCCTTGGCATGGGTCTTAATCACATCGGCAAGAAGGCTATCATAGCTCTGCGTGAGCCTTCACTCGGTCCATGCTTCGGTATGAAGGGTGGTGCTACGGGCGGTGGCTATGCACAGGTGTTGCCATCGGAGGATATCAACCTCCACTTCACCGGTGACTTCCACGCCATCACCTCGGCAAATAACCTTATTGCCGCACTCTTGGATAACTACCTCTATCACAACCGCTCGAAGCAGGTGGGACTAAAGCGCGTAATGTGGCGCCGTGTGCTCGACATGAACGATCGCTCGTTGCGTAACATCGTATCGGGCTTGGGTGGCTCGACAAATGGCATCCCAACAGAGACAGGCTTCGACATCACCCCTGCATCGGAGATTATGGCTATCTTGTGTCTCGCGCGCAGCGTCGAGGACCTCTATGTCCGTATCGGCCGCATCGTCCTCGGTGTGCGCTATGACGACACCCCACTCACGGTCAACGACCTTGGTGTGACAGGCGCTGTGGTAGCACTCCTCAAGGATGCCATCAACCCCAACCTCGTGCAGACAACGGAGCATAACCCCGTTATCATCCACGGTGGTCCATTTGCGAATATCGCGCACGGCTGTAACTCGGTGATTGCCACAAAGATGGCGATGACCTACGCTGACTATACCGTTACCGAGGCGGGCTTCGGTGCCGACCTTGGTGCCGAGAAGTTCCTCGACATCAAGTGCCGCCAGGCAGACCTCAAGCCCGACCTTACGGTGCTTGTAGCCTCGACACTCGCCCTCAAGATGCACGGTGGTGTGCCCGAGACCGAGATTAAGCTGCCTAACGCCGAGGGTCTAAAGCAGGGCTTTGCGAACCTCGACCGCCATGTGGCTAACCTCAAGAAGTTCGGCCAGACTGTCCTCGTATGTTTCAACCGCTTTGCCAGCGATACCGACGAGGAGATAGCTATGGTCATGGCACACTGCGAGGAGCTCGGCGTGCGCTGCGTCATCAACAATGCCTATGCTGAGGGTGGTGCTGGTGCTGCTGAGTTGGCACAGGCCGCTGTTGAGCTTATCGAGAACAATCCATCGCAGCCTATCAACTACGCCTACGACCTTGAGGATAGCATCAAGGAGAAGATTACGAAGGTGGCAAAGAATATCTATGGCGCTGGCTCGGTGGTCTTTGGCCCCAAGGCGCAGAAGCAGATTGCACTATTGGAGAAGTGGGGTATGGACAACCTCCCCGTATGTATCGCCAAGACGCAGTTCTCATTCAGCGCCGATGCCAAGCGCTACGGCTCTGTTGAGGGCTTCGAGATAAATATCAAGGATATAGAGCTCAACGCTGGTAGTGGCTTTATCGTAGCCTTGGCGGGCGACATCATGCGTATGCCAGGTTTGAGCAAGACACCACAGGCGGGTAACATTCACCTTGCGGAGGATGGTACCGTTGAGGGTATAGTATAATTTGTTGTGATAAGGCATCATCTGCGGTATCTGGCTTGTCATTCAAATGCTCACATACGTCAAGTATGCTCCGCTTTGAATGCCTACGACCAGCAACCACATGACACCTAAACTGTCAGTTATAAAAGGGGTATCCATCCGCTGGCTACCCCTTAATACTATTAAGTATGAACGTCTATCTATTCCCCACGGAGTTGGAGGCAACGCCTTTTCGTGCATTGTGTCCCGATGCAACTATTGTGGTGTCAGGTGTAGGCACCGTGGCTACGTCTGCAACCATCGCCAAGCTATACCGCGCGGGTAGCATCGGCGAGGGTTGTGTCGTTGTGCTCGCAGGTCTTGCGGGCAGCTACGATGCGGAGCTCGGCTATGGTGAGGTTGTCGAGGTTGTCGAGGAGCGATGTGCAGAGCTACCCGAACGCTTCCAGCAGAGATATTCTAATATGCCGCATACCACGCTGCGTACTGTGAAGTCAAATACGGTGCACGCCACATCTGCGGCTTTGGGTGCGCAGATAGAGAATATGGAGGGGGCTACGTTCTTTGCCATGGCGGAGATGATGGGCTTTCGCGCGGTGGAGGTGCGTGCCATATCTAATCGTGTTGGTGAGAGCTTCGACAAATGGCACTTGGACGAGGCGTTGGAGGCACTCGCCAAAGAGTTAAAAGAGATTGAGTATGCAGAGTAGGAGTATACGTTTGGCGATATCGCCATGCCCTAATGACACCTTTATGTTTGACGCCATCGTCAACCATCGCATCGACCTGCGTGGCTTCAACATTGCTGTCGAGTACCACGATATTGAGGAGCTTAACGCCATGGCACTACGTCGCGAGGCTGATATCACGAAGTGTAGCACAGCGCTTATGCCTGCTATCACCGCGAGCTATAAGATGCTCGATAGTGGTGCTGCGTTAGGACGCGGTAATGGCCCCCTTATGGTACGCCGTAGGGGCGAATGCTCGCCCATACGCCATGTCGCTGTGCCTGGGCTCCATACTACGGCTAACGCCCTTGTCATGAGGCTGTTCCCTGATATCGAGAGGCGTACACCGATGCTCTTCTCCGATATCGCCAAGGCTGTCGAGAGGGGCGACTACGATGCCGGTGTACTGATACACGAGGGACGCTTCGTCTTCGAGAGGGAGAACCTCGAGCTTGTCGCCGACCTCGGCTTGGAGTGGGAGCGTGTCATGGGTTTGCCGCTGCCCTTGGGCTCTATCGTCGCCGCAAGAGATATGGATGCGGAGAGTGTGGTTGCGTTCGAACAACTGCTCAGGGAGAGCATAGCCTACGCCTTTCAGCACCCTATGGCATCGCGCGACTATGTTAAGAGCCATGCTCGCGAACTTGATGACGATGTTATCGACAAACATATTGCTCTCTTTGTCAATGACTTCTCTCTATCTCTCGGCGACGAGGGACGTCGTGCTGTCGAGGCACTTACAGGTGTGCAGTCGCTGTTGTAGGGAGGGCTCTACCCGCAATTAGTAGTGGTATTAGTATTGAGAGGGAGCAAAGCTCTTTATTAGGGAGGAAGTAGAACTCCTTAATTTTAATCAAGCGTGGCGCCCTTTTTAATCCATTTTACCCTATTATCTTTTCTCTTTCATCTTTTATTACTATCTTTGTGCAATTATTTCATAATTGAACAAATGGATTACATTTTGCTTATAGTATCGTTGGCTGTTATCATCGTGGGAGCTATGCTTCTAACTGATGGCTCGGTGGCCTTGGCACGCCGTTTCCGTGTGCCCGAATTTGTTGTGGGCCTTACAATTGTCGCCGTAGGTACCTCGATGCCCGAGCTTACCGTAAGTTTCATATCGGCTATTAACGGTCATGGTGATATGGCAATAGGAAATGTTGTTGGCTCGAACATCTTTAATGTCCTCGCCATCCTTGGTATCTGCGCCTTGTTTGCGCCTATTGTCTTCACGCGTACCAACGTTCGCCGCGATATCCCGATGTGTATCCTCGCCACAATGATGCTCACCTTGGTGACGCTCCTTGGTGGTGATGTCACTCATGCGGAAGGTATCCTGCTCCTCGTAAGCTATATAGTCATGATATGGTACATGATACGCGCCGAGAAGAAGAGCGCTCAGAAGGTGGAGGATAGCGCACCTATGATGCCCACATGGCGCATCCCTGTATGGATTATCCTCGGTCTTGCGGGACTTATCTTCGGTGGCGACCTCTTCGTGGAGAGCGCCTCAAACATAGCACGTTCGTTGGGTGTCTCGGAGGCTACAATAGCCATTACGCTTGTAGCAGGTGGTACCTCAATGCCAGAGTTGGCATCGATCCTTGTCTCTATCTTCAAGGGTAAGACCTCGTTGGCGTTAGGCAATGTTCTTGGCTCGAATATCGCCAACATACTACTTGTCCTCGGCGCATGTGGCTCGATAACACCACTTACGATGGGTGGCGTTGCCATGAGCGACGTATATGTTGCATTGGGCGCTGTGGCGATACTCATGCTCTCGGCACTCGTCATTGGCCGTGATAAGATTACGCGCTTCGAGGGTCTCTTGTTCATCGCCTGTTATGTAGGCTATGTATACACGTTGCTTTAGGACGTTCGATTGATAATAACTAAAAAACGAAAAATATGGTAATTGCAATTTTATTGATGATTCTTATAGGTGTGGCTGGCTTTGCAGTTCAGGCACAGCTTAAGAGTGTGTTCGACAAGTATTCAAAGGTGTTGTCACCTGGTGGCATGACGGGCGCAGAGCTCGCCGAGAAGATGCTCCACGATAATGGTATCTACAACGTTAAGGTTACACATGTCAAGGGACATCTTACCGACCACTTCAACCCTGTTACGATGACCGTAAACCTCAGCGATAGTGTCTATACATCGCGCTCGGTGGCAGCTGCTGCTGTGGCATGTCATGAGTGTGGCCACGCCGTGCAGCACGCTGTGGGCTATGGCCCTATCAAGATGCGTTCGCGCTTGGTGCCCATCGTGAGCGTAGCATCGCAGATGTCTACATGGGTTGTTATGCTGGGTCTCATATTGATGGTGTCTACGAATAACCCTATCGTGGCATATATCGGCGTGGGCATGGTTGCCCTCACAGCGCTCTTCTCTATTGTTACACTCCCTGTGGAGTATAACGCCTCGGAGCGCGCCTTGGCATGGTTGCAGAGTAGCGGCACGTTGCAGGGTAGCGAGGTGGATGGTGCTCGTGAGTCACTGCGCTGGGCAGCACGCACATACCTTGTGGCGGCGCTGAGTGCTATTGCTACACTGCTCTACTATGTGATGATGATTATGTCGGCACGCCGAGACTAACGCGCAAGAGAGATGAAGAGGGGGGATAACAGAACAGGCGAGGATTACGGCCTGCGCGTATGGCTTCTTGTGGGCGCCATTGTTGCGGGTGCCACCGCCACTGATGTCTTTGGCATTAAGCTCAACGGCGGTGTCGTTGCGGAGCTCTGCGACGAGCGATTCGATGCGTGGTACATGGCGACAGATACCTCGGAGGATGTCATCGAGGAGTATGTTGCCGACTTCGAGGTCCTCGAGGAGCAGCTTACGACGATGGATGTCGTCGTCGAGCAGCGCGATACGCTTCCCATACATCGTTGGGAGATAGCCAAGAGCGAGATGCCCAAGCCGCAGCGTATCGCAGAGCAGCGACTACACTTGGATAATCGCGAGAGCATTGTCCCCATCGAGACCTTTGCTACCGATACGTTGGCATCGTTCGACCGCTTCATCGACAAACTTATATGGGGCGAGGAGGTGCGTATCGCCTTCCTCGGTGACTCCTTCATTGAGGGTGATATCCTCACCTCGGACCTTCGTGAGAAGATGCAGGCGACGTTTGGTGGTCGTGGTGTGGGCTTCGTGCAGTGTGAGATACCCTTCGGCACGGCACGCCGCACCGTAAAACGCACAACGAAGGGATGGACAGCATATAGTGTGCTGAAGCCCAAGAAGAACCCCGTGGACATGAACGAGGAGTTCTTCGTCTCGGGATATACGGCGCGTGGCGAGAGTGGCGCGAAGGTTACATGGCAGACAACCACAGCCTTCGAGCGCTTGGACTCATGTACACGTGGCCGCATCCTACTATCAACGCCCGACAGCGCCAGCGTACGAGTGATGCTCAATGGCGATACCACCCTTGTGCGTGAGTTCGACCTTGTGAATGTCTTGTTGCCCTACCAGATACTTATCGACGGCAGTGTCGACAAGGTGGAGATGAGTGTCACGCAGGGTACGGTCGATTGCTATGGTGCAAGTATCGAGGGTGTTGGTGGCGTCATCGTCGATAACCTCTCTATGCGTGCAAACAACGGCCATGCTATCTTCGGTACGAGCGCCATTGTCAATAGACAGATTGACGACTATGTGGGCTACGACCTTGTGGTGTTGCAATATGGTCTTAACATCATGGAGGCTACGCGCACAAACTATAAGGCCTACCGTGATAAGGTTGTCGAGATGGTGGCCTACGCCAAGAGTTGCTTCCCCGATGCCGCTATCCTCATTGTTGGTGTCAGCGACCGTTGGGTGAAGAATGCCGAGACGGAGATATTTGAGCCTATTGGCACGGTGGCGGATATGACCTCGTACCAGCGTGGCGCTGCCGAGTTGTCGGGTGCTGCCTTCTGGTCGGCGGCTGATGCTATGGCCGTATATGGTGGCATGCCTGGTTTCGTGGATAATAGCTGGGCAGCGGCAGACCATACGCATATCAACTTCGCGGGCGGTAAGCGTGTCGGTGAGCAACTATATAGGTCTATTGTCGACTACGCATATACACGTCTTACTGGTGGCCACTCGGCGGAGCCTGCAAAGAGCATCGAGCAGTCGCAACCCGTAAATATAGAGATCAAGCCTATACCTAACGACATCAGCCTTAAGCCTATCGTCGAGGAGACAGCGCCTGTGACTAATGCCGAGACGGTGGAGACAGAGGCTGTCGAGAGTGTGGTAGATGAGAGCGCCGATATGGGCGATGCTGTTGAGGAGATGGCCCTTGAGAGTGAGGTGGTTGACATTGTAGATACGACCGATACGGCAGATGCAACTGATACGGCAACCGTGGCGTGGGATAACTACCAGATGGATGCCGAGGTGGAGGAGAGTGCTACAACAAGTGTCGAGACGATAACAGAGGAGGCAACAGAGGAGGCAGCGGAGGAGACAACCAATACGGACGCAACATTAGAGGTTGACACCACCGATGCGGAGGAGGATTTCTTCGAGACAACGTGATAGCATATAGAGCCCAAAATGCAACTACTAACCGGTGATAATAGTGTGATGGATAGCATCGTCGAGGTATTTAGCTTCGATGCTACGCAGCCGTTGTCGCTGATGAGCAACTATTTTATGATGGCGTTGCTTATCTTCGGTGTTGGTTACTTGGCTCTTCGTAGGCGTGTCACGCTACGTACGATATATGTCGTTTGCTTCTCCTTGTTCATCTACTATAAGATGGCAGGGCTCTACCTGTTGCTACTCCTTGGCGTTGCTGCGAGTGACTTCCTCATAGCTTATCGCGTGGGAGAGTGTCGCGAGCGAGGGGTGAGTACACGCCCGTGGGTGGCGCTGAGCGCAACAATAAACATACTGCTACTCGTATACTTCACGGCGAGCAACTTTATTGCCGAGAGTATAAACTCGCTCTACGGCTCTGGGACACTCGACTGGACACCAGTCGTCAAGGTCGTGGGTGTATCGTTCTTCGTATTCCAGTCGTTGGCATACGTCATCGACGTGTCGCGAGGCACGATAGCCCCTCTGCGCCACTTCGAGAGCTACCTCTTCCTACTGTCGTTCTTCCCGAAGATTGTATGTGGACCCCTTGTCAAGGCCCGCGACTTCATCCCGCAGATAGAGAGCCCACAGCTCGCACTCTCGCGTGAGGATGTGGGGCGTGCGGTGACGCTCATTGTTACGGGTCTCTTCAAGTTTACGCTTATCTCGCAGGTCATAGGCACACTCTTCGTTGGCCCCGCCTTTGCCAGCACGATGGGTGATGGAGGCCTCGTCGCGTTGCTTGCCATCTATGGCTTCACGATGCAGCTATACTGCGACTTCTCGGGCTTCTCGGAGTTCGCCATAGGTCTCGCTCTCATTATGGGCTTCCGCCTACCAGATAACTTCGATGCGCCCTATAAGTCGGCGACCATCACGGAGTTCTGGCGTAGGTGGCATATATCACTCTCGACATGGCTTAGAGAGTACCTCTATATATCGCTTGGCGGTAACCGAAAGGGGAAGATGCGAACATACGTCAACCTCTTCTTGACAATGTTTCTTGGTGGCTTGTGGCATGGTGTGAGCCTTACGTTTATGGCGTGGGGAGCACTGCATGGCATAGCCTTAGCGCTGCATAAGGTGTGGCTCAGCGTGGTGCCTGGTGCCAAAAAGGTGGGCTCGGAGATGCGCCCCGTGTGGCGTGTGTTGGCAACCATCCTAACGCTACATATCGTAGCCTTTGGCTGGCTGCTCTTCAACGCTCCGGATATGGCTACTGTGGGCACTATGCTACACAATATTGCGCACAACTTCTCGTTTGCGGAGTTGGGGGCGATGGATACACTCTCGAAGATTGCCGTGGGCGTTATCGTCGTGGGGTATCTGCTACACTACATGCCCCGTTGCGCCACGGAGGCTCTGCGCGGTGTCATCACCCGCTCGGGCTTTGTGGTGCAGTGTGTCGTTGTGGTGGCCACTATATGGACCGTGGCGCAGTGTAATACGCTCCTTGGCGCGTATCGCGCAGCCGATAGGGCAGCAGTGGAGGAGTTTACGGGTACGACAGTAACAGCTACGAATGCTGGTCTTCCAGCGTACGGAGCATTCTAATGGATAAAATTTACGATTATGGGAAATACAACATGGGATATCGGCCTCTTCGAGGCGCTCAACTTTAATGGTGGCTCTACGCTCGACTGGCTTATGACACACATATCGGGTATGGCAATGTGGGTGCCGCTGTACCTCCTTATTATATATATGGTATGGCGCCGCTACTCGTGGTTTGGTGTCGCCACACTCATCGTGGCCGTAGCCGTGGCTATGGGCATGGCAGATATCATCGCTGGCATCTTCAAACACTCGGGTCCTCTGAAGCACCTGTGGCCCGACTTCCCCGTGCGACTACGCCCCATGTTCACCGAGTCGTTGGGCGACATACATGTCGTCACAACGCAGGGACATGGCTTGTTCGGCACGGTGTCGGCACACGCTGCAACGATAGTCTCGTTGACTATCATCAGCTGCTTGGTTATACGTCGTCGCTGGTTTACCATTATGATGGTTGTGTGTGCCGTGCTCATCTGCTACTCGCGTATCTACCTCGCCTGCCACTTCCCACAGGACATCCTTATCGGCGCTCTGCTCGGCTTGGCATCGGGATATGCGGGACTCAAACTCTTTAGGTGGATGATGCGACTTCGCGAAGGAGTAAGAAAATAGCAAAAAGGCGTTGCAGATAGCTGTGACGCCTCTTTTTTTCTTTTGTCAATAAAGTGTCGAAAAGTAATATGAAACAACCGCCTTTTTACGGCTAAAAATCACGAATTTTGTATGCCTGAGTTATACCCCGAACGTGAAAGAAGTGGGGTGTGAGGGTCGGATGATAGGAGGAAAATTGATATATATATAAAAGATACAAACATGACTAAGACGCCTAAAACTCAACAACTTAACACGGTGAAGTACGAAGATGCTGTTGCCGCCTCGAAGGTCTACTTCGCGGGTGACGACCTTGCCGCACAGGTGTGGGTGAGCAAGTATGCTCTCAAGGACTCCTTTGGCAACATCTACGAGACCACTCCCGTGGATATGCACAACCGTATTGCCGACGAGTTGGTGCGTATCGAGAACAACTACGAGAACCCACTATCTAAGGAGCAGATATTCGAGCTCCTCGACCACTTCCGCTATGTCATCCCACAGGGTGGCCCTATGACAGGTATCGGTAACAACTTGCAGGTAGCATCGCTATCGAACTGCTTTGTTATCGGCCATAAGAATCCTGCCGACTCATACGGTGGTATCTTCCGTATGGATGAGGAGCAGGTGCAGCTTATGAAGCGTCGTGGTGGCGTGGGTCACGACCTCTCGCACATCCGCCCTACGGGTAGCCCCGTGCTCAACTCGGCGCTCACCTCTACGGGTATCGTACCCTTCATGGAGCGATACTCGAACTCCACACGCGAGGTTGCGCAGGATGGTCGTCGTGGTGCGTTGATGCTATCGTTGATGATTAAGCACCCCGATGCCGAGCGCTTCATCGACGCTAAGGTTGACACAGGCAAGGTTACTGGTGCCAACGTCTCTATAAAGATTGACGACGAGTTTATGCGTGCTGCTATGGAGGGTAAGAGCTACCGCCAGCAGTTCCCCATAGGCGCTGCCGAGCCTGCGTATGTTCAGGATATTGATGCTCGTAAGCTCTGGGATAAGATTATTCATAACGCTTGGAAGTCGGCAGAGCCTGGCGTATTGTTCTGGGATACTATCATCCGCGAGAGTGTGCCCGACTGCTATGCCGATCAGGGCTTCCGTACGGTATCTACCAACCCTTGTGGCGAGATTCCACTGTGCCCCTACGATAGTTGCCGTCTCTTGGCGTTGAACCTCTTGAGCTATGTCGAAAACCCATTCACCAAGCAGGCTGAGTTCAACTTCGAGAAGTTCAAGAAGCATGTGGCCATGGCTATGCACCTTATGGATGATATCATCGACCTCGAGTTGGAGAAGGTGGAGCTTATCATCAATAAGATTGCATCGGATCCCGAGGATGACGATGTTCGCCGCGTGGAGCTCGAGCTTTGGAAGAAGATTAAGGATATGGCACTCAAGGGTCGTCGTACGGGCTTGGGTATCACCGCCGAGGGCGATATGCTCGCAGCCTTGGGCATGCGCTACGGCTCGGAGGAGGCTATCGAGTTTGCCGTGAGCGTACATAAGACCTTGGCAGTCGAGGCATACCGCGCCTCAATCATGATGGCTAAGGAGCGTGGTGCTTTCGGTGTCTTCAACTTCGAGAAGGAGCAGGGTAACCCAATGATAGAGCGTATCTGCGAGGCAGCTCCCGAGCTTCGTGAGCTTATGCAGAAGTATGGCCGTCGTAATATCGCGATGCTCACCATCGCACCTACGGGCACCACATCGCTCATGTCGCAGACAACATCGGGCATTGAGCCTGTCTTCCGCCCTGTATATAAGCGTCGTCGTAAGATTAACCCCTCGGACAAGGATCAGGTTGCTGCATACGTTGATGAGACTGGCGAGAAGTTCGTCGAGTACTATGTATACCACCACCAGTTTGTTAAGTGGATGGAGATTAATGGCTACGACACCTCGTCATTGCAGAGTATCTCGGAGGCTGAGTTGGAGAAGTGCCTCAAGGCGTCGCCCTACTATAAGGCTACGGCAAACGATATCGACTGGGTTGCCAAGGTTAAGATGCAGGGTGCTATCCAGAAGTGGGTTGACCACTCAATCTCGGTTACCGTAAACCTTCCAAATGAGGTTACCGAGGAGCTCGTGGCGAAGGTATACCGCACAGCGTGGGAGTCGGGCTGTAAGGGT
The DNA here is from genome assembly GCA_017503575.1 of Alistipes sp. Lineage (GTDB taxonomy): Bacteria > Bacteroidota > Bacteroidia > Bacteroidales > Rikenellaceae > Alistipes. The sequence goes on from JAFVSV010000013.1 coordinate 58,775, forward strand.
ATCACAGTATATCGTGATGGCTGCCGTGATGGCGTGTTGCTCGACCTCAAGTCGAAGGATGGCAAGAAGAAGTGCCAGGGCTCGGAGTCTATACGTCGTCCAGAGTCTATCCCTGCCGATATCGTTCGCTTCAAGAACGGCTCGGAGGATTGGATTGCCTTCGTAGGTAAGCAGGATGACCGTCCATACGAGATTTTCACAGGTAAGATTGAGGAGGATGCTATGTATATTCCGAAGACCATCACCAAGGGTCACATCCTCAAGGTGTGCGAGGCTGATGGCACCAAGCGCTACGACTTCCAGTACCAGGACCGCTATGGCTATATCAACACCATTGGTGGTATCTCACGCCTCTTTGACGAGGAGTTCTGGAACTATGCGAAGCTTATCTCGGGTGTATTGCGCTACGGCATGCCTATCGACAAGGTAGTTCAGCTTGTCGATGGTCTTCACCTCGACTCGGAGACTATCAACACATGGAAGAATGGTGTTGAGCGTGCCTTGAAGCAGTATATCAAGGATGGTACACGCGGCAAGGGCCGATGCCCACAGTGTGGCCAGGAGCAGATGGCATACCAGAATGGCTGCCTTACATGTATGTCATGCGGCTACTCTAAGTGCGGTTAGTGGTCGCCACAAGTTAGTTGTCAAGGGGCTGTGGTATGTGTGCCATGGCCCCTCGGCTATTCTTAACCTCGGTTTTTTACCGATGTGTAGGCTGTGCCTACGATTTTTTGCATATCTTTGCATACGCTATGATACTCGATGTTGCACGACATAAGCTCTTTGAGGCGCTTATCACCCTCGTCGCCTTCGCCCTTGCGACGACGGTGTGCACCATCGCTATGCCCTCGAGTATAGATTATAGCGGTGGTGTAGCACCCCTTGGCGCTCTTATTGGCGACTTCCAGCAGTCGAATAATATCCTTGCCACGATAATCGGTTTCGTACTTGTGATACATCTCTCGATGATGGCTACGAGGGCAACCGTCCGCTCGCACCTCTATGTATCGAATAGCTTTGCCGTGATGTCCATTATGCCGCTGATGCTCATGATGCTCATGACGCCGCGTAGCGCTCTTGCGACCATCGTTGTTGCCCTCCTTACGGCTGAGGCCATGCGTCGCCTCTTCTATGCCTTTAGCTCGCAGCGCCGTAAGAATGCCGTATTCACAGCGATGCTTGCGTTAGGCACACTACCCCTTGTCGATTGCTCGTTACTCGTCGTCGTGGCTACTATGCCACTCATCGTCATCGCCTTACGATGCTCGCTTCGCGACCTTATAATTGCTGTTACAGGTATGCTCCTGCCCATCTTCATCTATGCCTATGTTGTATGGTGCTCGGGTGGTGCCTTTGGTGAGGCCATCATATCGCTCTACGATGCGATGCTTGCGCCTTCGACCTTGGCCGTGGATAGTTACCTTACCTTGCCTCGTATCGTGTCGTGCTCCCTGCTCCTTTTGATGGGCATTGGCTCTGTTGTCTTATATATGCGCCGACGCATGTCAATGACCCTCGCGGCACGTCATATCTGGCGCTTTATGCTCTCTGCCGTGACGCTTCTTGCTGTGGCCTTCGCGTTGTTACCATCGACAACCGAGAGTTCATACGTTGTTGTCGCTATGCTTGTGTGCGTCATGTCGCCAATGTTGCTACTGCAACTTAGTACACTCGTTGCGGTGCTTATTTATGTGACAATGATGGGCTTTGCGATAGCTGCATTATAGTAACATAAATATTCATACACATATCTGTATATTGCATTTTATTGCGTGATATTTGAAAAAATATCACAAAATATTTGCATATACCAATTTTTAGTGGTATATTTGCACTGCAAACAGGAGGCGGTGAGTGCACATCTCGAATAATTCTCATGGACACACCAATTTTCTCACCGACTCTAAATTCTCATTAACCTAACTAATTATGGAGGGGGCTATCTGTGAAGACGCTGCCCTCCAATCTTTTTATTTGGCTGAGTGGAGCTCCATAAACCCTCGCGGCAACGGTGTTATGGTTGTCGGCTGGAGTTTGCGAGTTGTTCGTATGGTCGGAAACCCTATGTCATTTGAACGAACGAACGCTCTTTGCGAGCCATGGGTTATCAGTAAAGTATTGTATGGGGGTATAGTGATACCCACACTTATCAAGACGGTTACATTTACCTACATTATCATTGATATATATATTATTGTCATTATTTGTTTGTTTGTCGAAACCATAGGGTTGTCGACAAACAAACAATCGACAATTAATTATATATGTTTATATATCAATATATATATGTTCTTTGATATATATATTAATATATGTTCACTGATATATATTGTTTAAGCGTAC
>JAFVSV010000014.1 GCA_017503575.1 Alistipes sp.
ATTTGTTTGTTTGTCGAAACCATAGGGTTGTCGACAAACAAACAATCGACAATTAATTATATATGTTTATATATCAATATATATATGTTCTTTGATATATATATTAATATATGTTCACTGATATATATTGTTTAAGCGTACAGCGTTCGTTTGTTCGAAGACATAGGGTTTCTGAACATACGAACAGCGAACACTGTTCAGGTGGGGGCAGAGCTAAAGCTCTTTAGTCGGGCGGAGCTGAAGCTCCTTTATCGGGCGGGCTGTCGCCCTTAATCGGGCGGGAGCAAAGCTCCCTTAGTCGGGCGGAGCGAAGCTCCTTAATTTTTATCAAGCGAAGCGCCCGATGAAGCAGGCATCGCCTGCGCCCGAAAAAGCGAAGCGCCCGATGAAGCGTAGCGCCCGACCAAGGGCGTCAGCCCGCCCTCCCAAGCGCAGCGCCCTCTATGTGTGCATAAAATATAGCTTTGGCACTACATTCGGGATAAGGTCGTGGTGACGCTATTGATATCAACCAAAACCATCTTATTGGGTGTTGGGAAGAAGGCGGTCTGGGTGCTTGTATTTTTGTTTATATGATCACCCATTAGGTACTTGTTTTTATCGAAACTATCTTGTAGCATTTGACGTATTAATGGGATAATAGTCTCATGCTCGGGATTTGATGGCTCGATACTTATATCGCCCAACATTGTGTCGACACTCTGTGGTATGATTGTAAGCTCGTCACCCGATAACTCCCATTCAAAAGTCATCTTTGTGATGACATGGAAATTCATACTCGATGTGTCGTCCAATGGCTGTGTGGCGTAGATGTTATAGTCGCAGACTCCAGTGTTATCATCATTGAAGGTGTATATAAAATCGCTCTTCGCCTCGCCAACATAGTCGCTACCTTCAACGCTCTCCATGTTTGACTTCCAGCTACCTATGATGCTTTGTGCATGAGACGTGGTTGTCAGTGATGCTACGAGGAGCATAGCTATTAGTGTGAAGAACTGTTTCATCATCTTTGCTTTTGCGACTTTGTTTAATAATTATTTTGTTCGTAGCCACTGCCATAGCTCACGCCATGTGGCACGCTTACCATGTGTGAAGATACCTATGCGGTATATCTTCGCTGCTATCCATGTGGTGAGGATGAATGTGCCATAGAGGATTAGTAGCGAGACGATAATCTGCCATACGGGTATGCCGAAGGGTATTCGCGCAATCATCACGATAGGTGAGGTGAATGGTATCATCGAGAACCACATGGCCACCGACGTATTGGGGTCTTGGAATATCGACATCATGACGATGATAGCCAAGATTATGGGCATCATGATGATGGTGTTAAACTGCTGGCCATCCTGCACCGAGTCGACCGCCGAGCCCGCCGCAGCATATATCGATGCGTAGAGTAGGAAGCCACCGAGGATGTATAGCACAAGGTAGACGAGGAGTGTGGCGATATACCCCGTGTTGCTCAATGTGTCGAATAGCGATGTGAGCATCATGTCGTTTGATGATGCCACCTCTGCCGAGAAGAGCTCTGGGATGAGGAACTTCGATGCTGCGATGATGAGCACTGCCCAGATGGCTATCTGTGTGAGTGCCACCGCTGCGATGCCGAGTATCTTGCCCGCCATAAGCTGGAAGGGGGTGCAACTGGTGACCATGACATCTATCACGCGGCTCGACTTCTCCTCGACAACCGACGTCAGCACCATCTGTCCGTAGATGACGATAATCATGTAGAGTAGCATGCCGAGGATGAGTCCCAAGGCGTAGTTGATGCCCGACGAGTAGCTCGACCCGTCGTTGTTCGAGGTCACGATATTGACCTCGGTGGATATCTTGGCAAGCACCTCGTTGATGTCAATGCCCGGGATGGCCTCCTTAGCCTTATTGTGCTCGATGATAGCCTTAATATGTGCAGCCATGGTCTGCTCTATGATAGGCGTCGACGAGCTATTTGTGTATAGCGCCACGTCGCCATCTTGTGCCGCCTCCTTGTCGAGGTATAGGATGGCGAAGATGCCGCTATCCTCGTTGTATATGTTGCGTGCCTCCTCTATGGATAGTTGGCTCTGGTCTATATACTTAATCTCGGGCGTCGCAATCTGTGCGAGCTGTGGCGCAACCGTGCCACTCTCGTCGACGATGACCACCTGTTTGCTGTCGCCTGTGCCGTATACCGCCATCAGTGAGGGCGCTATCATCAGTCCCACCATTATCAGTGGCATGATGAGCGTGGTTATGATGAACGACTTCTTGCGTGTGCGCTCGAGGAACTCGCGCTGGATGATAAGTAGTATCTTGTTCATAGCATTGTCGTTTATAGTGTTCCGTTAACGGCACGGATGAATATATCGTTCATCGAGGGCATCATCTCGTTCATGGCGCGTAGGCCGCACTCATCGTTAAGTGCCGCTATGACTTGCTTGACATCCTCGTCCTTGGGGATGTGTATCTTCGTGGCACGATATCCGCCAGCCACACCGCGGCTCTCGCCCATTATCGTTGCATGCCCACCGAGGGTAGCGGCGAAGCTCTTATCATCGGCGCGGTGCGTAACCTCGAAGGTGTTGCCGCCGGCGGCACGACGTATCTCCTCGACCGAGCCCGAGAGTATGTTGCGCGAGCGGTTGATAAGCGTTATGTGGTCGCATATCTCCTCGACAGATGCCATATTGTGGGTCGAGAAGATGATGGTAGCACCGCGGTCACGAAGCCCCAATATCTCCTCCTTTAGGGTGTTGGCATTTATAGGGTCGAAGCCCGAGAATGGCTCGTCAAATATAAGCAGCTTGGGCTCGTGGACTACCGTAGATATAAACTGTACCTTCTGCGCCATACCTTTAGATAGGTCCTCGACGCGTCGTGTCCACCAGTCGGCGATGTTGAGCCTCTCGAACCATACGCGTAGACGTCGTTCGGCATCCTGCTTTGTCATACCCTTGAGGCGTGCGAAGAATATAGCCTGCTCGCCAACTCTCATCTTCTTGTATAGGCCACGCTCCTCGGGCATGTAGCCTATATGGAATATGTCGTCAGCAGTTATCGCCTTGCCATCGAGCAGGATGCGTCCTGCGTCGGGCATCGTAATGCGTGTTATTATGCGTATAAGGGTTGTCTTACCTGCGCCATTTGGGCCCAGGAGGCCGTATACAGCACCTCGAGGCACCTCCAACGATACGTCGTCCAACGCCTTGTGTCCCGTATAATACTTGCTTACGCCCTCTACTTTTAGAATTGGCTCCATGCTATTTCTATATTGTTGTTATTCTCCAAATTGCTCTACTTGAGCATCTTGTAGTGGCAGTACATAAGCTCGCCATTGTCGTCGCGTAGGTGCATGCCGCCGCCACGACAGAACCTCCACACCTTGCACTTGGCGCACTCTCCCGTGCGTGTCCACTCGCGGTGGCGGAACTCCTCGAAGCGGTTTTGCCATACGTCCCAGAACTTGTCTCGATAGATGTTGCCCTGCGCATAGTTGCCACGCACGCTGGTACACCCCGATATGTCGCCATTTACACGAATAGAGGCTACCGTGACACCCGCGTTACACATGTAGAAGTGGTCGCGCACCTCCGCCTCGTAGCCTCCCAAGAAGCCCTCGCAGGCGTAGTTTAGCTTTATGCGACCCTCGCGGCGTGTGGAGCGTATAAACTCCATAAGATAGCGGAACTGCTCGGTAGTGAGATGTAGTGTATCGTCCTTGGCGGCGCGTCCCGCAGGGAATATCGAGAATATGCGCCAGTGCTCGATGCCCTCCGAGATTAGGAACTCCTTCCACTCCTCGAGGCGCTCTATCATTGCTGGCGTGACGCATGTTATGGCATCGTATGCCAAACCCTTGTACTTGCGTATGTTACGCAGCGCGGCACGAGCACGCTCGAAGCTATGTGCATTGCCGCGAATATGGTTGTGTGCATCCTCAAAGCCATCGAAGCTGACCGATACGGAGCGTAGTCCCGCATCTACCAATGAGCGTAGACGCTCCTCTGTTAGTGCCATGCCGTTTGTCACCATGCCCCACATATAGCCACGACGCGTAACCTCACGTCCTGCCTCCTCGAGGTCGCGGCGCACAAGCACCTCGCCACCCGAAAAGATTATAAGCACGCGGCTGGGGTCGACATTGGGTGTTATCTCCTCGTCGAGTACTCTGAGGAACTCCTCGAGTGGCATGTCCACCTCGCCTACATCCATACGGCAGTCGCTGCCGCAGTGACGACACGACAGATTACAACGAAGCGTACACTCCCAAAAGAGTGTACGCAACTCGTGACGCTCCACAACATCGTTATAGAGACTCTCGAAGAGCTTGAGCCCTATATACTTACGCAGACCTAATCGTTTACCTTTCATCTGTCGGCCTGCTATACGTTACTCTTGTGACTCTGCCTGTGCCTGCTCCTTCTCTTTGTGCATCTCCTCGATACGCTTTTCGGCCTCCTCCTCGGTGATTGGCTTTACGACCGCGCCATCAGGGAAGGGAACACCACCCTTGTCTGCTGTTGCACTCTCCTCCTCTATGGGGCGTACAACCTCACCATCGGGGAATGGCACGCCATACATAAGCTGGATGCGTGGGTCAACACCGTCAGTCTCAATTGGTTGAGGCTCAGCGTCCTGCGACTTGTTGGCTTTCTTGGTGCCACAGCATGCAGCTGTCGATAGACCCAAAAGGCCGAGAATGGCAACCTTAACTCTCTTATTCATATCTCGTTAATTTATGTTTTGCAACCTTTTTTTACCTCTACAAATATAGGGCTATTTTTTATATTCTGCAAATAAAACGTATTTTTTAGGGTGCATAGTATTGTCACCACACGAAAAATTTGTAACTTTGACCTATGAATAACTACCGTACGACTATGCAGGGACGAGTAAAATGGTTCGATAATAAGCGCGGCTATGGCTTTATTCTTGGTGACGATGGCACCGAGATATATGTCCATTATACGGCACTGCAGAGCGATGGTTTCAAAGCCCTTAAGCACAATTGGCGCGTGAGTTATGAGGTGGCCACAACTGCCGAGGGTCGTGTCGAGGCGCGCAACGTCGTGGTTGTGAGGTAGTGCTATCGTGTGAATTCATATTAAATGTGTAAATATTAGTCTAACAGTATGATAAACAATCAGAATGGCGGTGAACAACCCGCACAAAAAACCTCTCGCAACCCCTTCAATCGACGCGGTCGCTTCAAGTATATTATGCGCTATGTCATCTTCGCGCTTGTAGCTTTGGGTATTGTTGCAGTTGGCGCATACCTTATGTTTGGTAATGGTGAGGAGGAGTCTAATAAGTCGGAAACTCCAGAGACCACAGCGCAGAGTACGTCAGATGTTGCCGATAAGTCGGAGAGTGTTGCCAAGGTGGGTAATGTTGCCACGAAGGAGGTCAGCGAGCCTACCCCCGAGTTTGCCACCGTGGGCGAGATGCGTGCGAGCAAAATGAATTTGGACTATGGATTAGCAGTAGAGATTGAGAAGCGTGATTTATTAGTCATCAATGTCTCTCGCGCTGGTAATCTCATGGTCGGTGATAGGTATTATGGTTCTCGCGACATTGTCCGTGATGGCGAGCACTCGTATCTGTCGAAGGAGGTATACGACTTTCTGGTAGATATTGATCGTTCGAATAAGCAAAGCTGGGATATAGATGCGGGTAAGTGTTTCGATTTGAGCAAAGGTATTGTTCTGATTCGTGCCGATGAGGAGTTGGAGTATGACTACTATTTGAAAGTAAAGGGCGAGGTTACTCATGCGTTCGACCTCTATCGTGATTATGTTGCTCAATGTGTCTATGGCATGCCATTCGATGAGCTTGGTGGCGAGCAGCAGACGAGATTAAAGCTGGTTGTCCCTTATAAGATTGATGAGGCTCTGCACGGTAATACGTATAACATCGTCGAGGAGGTTACTCCCCATGACCTTCAGTTTACAGAGGATGACATTCTATTTGACGACTCTAGCTTCGACATGGACGAGGATGAGGTGGAGATAGAGGATGGCGAGGAGATCTTCACCGTATTGGAGGACCCTGCAACATTCCAGGGCGGTGGTCTCGCTGAGTTCCGTACTTGGGTGATGCAGAGGCTCAAGTATCCACAGATTGCCCAGGAGAATGGTATCCAGGGTAACGTTATCATTGAGTTTGTTGTGGATGAGAATGGTAAGATTGGCTGTTTCAAGATTCTTCAGTCTCCTGACAAAGTGCTCTCTGACGAGGCTATCAGAGTGTTGGAGGAGTCTAACAATCTTGTGAGAGGTTGGAAGCCTGGTACTAAGGATGGTAAAGCTGTGAAGATGAAGTTTGTTGTGCCATTAACGTTCAGGTTACTTTATTAATAGAGATATATTATATGCCACACAGGCAAGATCGCAGGGAGCTTAATGGCGCGGGTGGTACTCCCAAGGCATATCCAGATGCCTTTGAGCGCCCCTCACGTTTCAAGAATATTACGCGCTATGTTATCTTTGCGCTTGTAGTTGTATGCCTTGTCGGCGCGGGATTGTATATAATGCTTGATACCGAGGCTCCAAGCAAGGAACCAAATACGGAACAACCCGTTGCAGAGTCATATATGGCGGCTGTCGATATGGGGTTGAGTGTGAAGTGGGCATCGTGCAATGTTGGTGCTACGAGCCCAGCGGATAGTGGTACATTCTACGCTTGGGGCGATGTGACACCGAGCGAGAGCTATGGCTGGCGTGATGCGGCGAGCTACGATAAGAGTTACGCTACAACACTTGGTGCGGATATGGATGCCGCTACGGTAGCCCTTGGTGATGGCTGGCGTATGCCCACACGCGAAGAGTTCGAGGAGCTTATTGCGAAGTGTACATGGCGTCAGACAACGCGTGACGGTATGTATGGGTACGAGGTTGTAGCGCCAAATGGCAACTCTATCTTCCTCCCAGCAGCTGGATATCGCTACGATACAACCCTTTACCACAACGGCTTGGAGGGCCTCTATTGGAGCGCTTCGTCATCTGTGGATGGCGATAATCGTCGCGCCTCGGCTCTGCACTTCAACACCCACGAGCGATTTATCGAGGATTTCTACCGCTACTATGGCGCATCAATACGCGCTGTGAGGGAGTAAACATCGTTGGTTATATACATAATTATGAGCCATATAGATGGCATTATGGGTGCCAATAAGTATTTCTACCACCCGTAATGCCATATTTTATTCCTATCTTCGCGCCGTAAAACCAAACGTTGATATTATGAAGATTAAACAGTTGTTAGTTGCTGTGGCGATGCTTACTGTTGGTGCGGTTACCAGTGCGCAGGCGCAGGAGTCACAGGCGGCGAAGAGTACGGGTGAGAAGATTAAGGAGTTTGCAGATAAGCACATGCGCCTCTCGGGATACCTCCAGGGTGGCTTTTCGTGGGATACGGATGCCGGCTCGACATTCTATTTGCGTCGTGCGCGTGTGAGTCTCTCGGGCGACTTTGCCAAGGAGAAGTTCGACTACCGCTTGCAGGTCGATATGGCTGGCTCGCCAAAGATTTGTGACCTCTATGTTCGTTATAAGCCTCTCAACGAGCTCAACGTACAGCTCGGCCAGTTTAAGCTCCCCTTCTCGATGGAGAATGAGCTCTATGGTCCTACGAAGGTCGAGTTTATCGAGTACTCATACCTTACTACCTATCTTGCGCGTAACAACAACATGTATGATGGTATTGCGGCAACGGGTCGTGATATGGGTCTTCAGCTCTATGGTGGCTTTATCAAGCGCGATGGTTATAGCATCATCAACTACAACTTGGGTGTATATAACGGAGCTGGTATAAACTGCAAAGACAACAATAAGTCGAAGGACGCAATTGCGCGTATCATTGTGAAGCCCTTCGCTACGCTCTCTATATCGGGTTCGTATATGTACTCTGAGGTTAGCCACGGCGGCAATAGATATATGAAGGCTCCACGTTGGTCAGCAGGTCTCTTCTGGGATAATAAGTACTTCGTTGTCCGCACAGAGTATGCTCAGGCAGATTTTGGCGGTAACACTACCGATGCCTTCTACGCCCTTGCTGGCTACCACTTTGCGAAGCCATGGACAGTAGCCGCTCGCTATGAGTTTATCAACGACAAGGCGGGTGTTCTCGATCAGCAGCGCATCACGCTCGGTGGCGTGTATAGCCCCTTCAAGTTCTTGCGCCTGCAGCTTAACGCATCATACGAGATGGATGCCCTTCGCGAGAAGAACATCTTTGGTGGTAACCTCATGGTGTCGGCAATATTTTAATTAGTCGTGATGACTAATACGGAAGTCTAAAATAATTAGATATGTTGAAGAAGTTTTCTACGGAGGATTGGGTAGTAACGTTTTTGAGTATTCCACTCCTCATAATTTCAATCTTTGCAACGGAGTTGCCAAACAATGGCTTTAAGATTCCCACGGAGCTTCATACTGGTGAAGCGTGGATGAATATAGGTGCATTCTTCGCAATTGCACTCGTACTTCTATACATCGGTAATAGATGGCTTAAGCGTCCATTGCGAGGTCTATTACTATCGTTCATCTTTATCTTTGCGATAGCCGTTCTCGCACAGTGGGTTGCTACCATCCCCAAGGTTAAGTTCTATGGCTTCGAGGCGGTATTCTTCTCGGTGTTGTTCGGTCTTATCATCCGCAACGTATTCCACATACCCGATTGGTTGAAGCCCGCTATCCAGGGCGAGTTCTTCATCAAGATAGGCGTTGTCTGCCTTGGTGCTACGGTACTCTTCTCTGATGTTATGAAGTCGGGAGCTGCGGGTCTTATCCAGGCGGTGTTGGTCGTTGCCATCGTATGGTTCTTTGCCTACTGGTTGGCGCGCCGCAATAAGGTCGAGCGCGCATCGGCTATGACCATGGCGAGCGGTTGCTCTATATGTGGTGTGTCGGCATGTATCACTGCCGCAGGTGTCGCTGGCACCGATAAGAAGACCTTGTCATATATCACATCATTGGTGCTTATCGTTGTTGTGCCAATGATATATCTTATGCCATTCCTTGCCGAGTTAATAGTGCCTCTATTCACTGATAATGCGGCTATTCAGAGCGAGATTACAGGTGCATGGATTGGCGGTACTATCGACACTACATCGGGTGTGGGTGCTTCATCATCTATGGCAGGCGACGCGGCTAACAGCACGGCGATGATTGTTAAGGCTACGCAGAATGTGCTTATCGGTGTTGTGGCATTCTTCATCGCTTTGTACCTCTCGTCACGCGGCGAGGGCAAGAAGGGTGCCCCTTCGCTTGGCATCGTTTGGGAGAAGTTCCCGAAGTTTATCCTTGGCTTCGTGGTCGCATCGGCGCTGTTCAGCGTGCTTCAGGCAGAGGATATGCTTACGCTAAACTCAAAGGGTAAGATTATCGAGACCTCGATGGCCAAGACCTTCTCGACATTCTTCTTCTCGCTATCGTTCGTATGTATCGGTATGGATACGCGCCTTAAGGATATCATCTCGAAGGAGAACCGCAATATCCTCAAGTCGTTCCTTGGTGCACAGACCTTCAACATCATTGTCACCTGCCTTGTCGCATGGTTGATGTTCGGTGTCGTTAAGCCCGCAGTATGGCCATCTGAGGAAAAGGATGATGGTAATGGTGATGGCGCTGCGCCTTCAGAGGTTGTTGAAAAAATAGAGCCAACGGAGTCAACTGCTGGTACTCAGGAAGATACCAATATCCTCGAGTTCCCAACAGAGCCAGCTCCCCAGGAGTAGCATATCTGAAGATACTGTTTGCGAGGCCACCTTTCGAGGTGGTCTCGTCTACTTTATATATAGGTGTAGGCTCGCTGATAATCGACCCTCACAACTCGCTATTTCTTTCGCTTATACCACCATAAAAATATATGATTAAACATTTTGCCTGAAAATGTTTGCAGGTAAATTTTTTTATATACTTTTGCAGTGGAATAAGATTTGATTATGCAAAAACATGATGCAATATCAAACACCTATAATGCGATAAGTAAAATTTATATTAACTAATAAAACAATAACGATTATGACAACGATTATCAATGCACAGCTTCCAGAGTTCAATGTTCAGGCTTACCACAATGGTGGTTTTACAACCGTATCGAGCGACGATGTAAAGGGTAAGTGGGCAATCTTCTTCTTCTATCCTGCCGACTTCACCTTCGTATGCCCAACCGAGTTGGTAGACCTTGCCGAGAAGTACGAGAAGCTTAAGAGCTTGGGTGTTGAGGTATACTCTGTTAGCACTGACTCACACTTTGTTCACAAGGCATGGCACGACGCCTCAGAGAGCATCCGCAAGATTAACTACCCCATGTTGGCTGACCCAACAGGCACCATCAGCCGTGGCTTCGGTGTGATGATTGAGGAGGAGGGTATGGCCTACCGTGGCACATTCCTCGTGAACCCCGAGGGTAAGATTAAGATTGCCGAGATTCAGGATAACGCCATTGGTCGTAATGCCGACGAGCTTGTACGTAAGGTTGAGGCAGCCATCTTCGTAGCTAACCACCCAGGTGAGGTATGCCCCGCAAAGTGGAAGGAGGGTGCCGAGACATTGAAGCCAAGTATTGATTTGGTTGGCAAGATCTAATTTTGTTGTGATAAGGGGGCATCTGCGGCATCTGGCTTGTTTGCAAATTCCTCATTTACCTCAAGTAAACTCCGGATTTGCAAACTGCGACCAGCTACCACATCTACCCCCTTCTAACAACAAAATGATTTTGTCGCGATAAGGGGGCATCTTTGGAGTCTTGCTTGTCTGAAAAATGCTCATTTACGTCGAGTAAACTCAGGATTTGCAAACTGCGACCAGCTACCACATCTACCCCCTTCTAACAACAAAATGATTTTGTCGCGATAAGGGGGCATCTTTGAGGTCTTGCTTGTATGAAAAATGCTCATTTACGTCGAGTAAACTCCGGATTTGCAAACTGCGACCAGCTACCACATCTACCCCCTTCTAACAACAAAATTTGGCGTGGTGTTG
>JAFVSV010000015.1 GCA_017503575.1 Alistipes sp.
AGAGCTACGAAAGTATATTAGCTACTATAACAACGACCGTATAAAACTAAAATTAAACGGAAAGAGTCCGGTGCAATACCGAACTCTTTACCAATAAAAATCTTTTTATTAATCCGTCCAACTTTTGGGGGTCAGTACATTTTGTTAGGAGGTTGAATAAAAAGATGTAGTTTTAGGCATGCGAAGCCCGAAAAAGCGGAGTTTACTCGGCGTAAATGAGCATTTTGAGGGCGAGCATAACGACAAAATACACTTTTTATTCAGCCTCTCTGTTGTTATATACTACCAAGTGCCTGTTATATGCTGCGTTACTGCCAACGTGACGACGGATATACGGCAGTCGGGGACGGCACACAGGATGGTCCGAGCACACGAGGTGATGGTAGCACCCGTGGTGAGCACATCATCAACAAGTAGTATATGTTTGCCCGCCAAGGCCCGAATATCAGAGACCTTGAAGAGTGAGTCCACATTCTCCCAGCGTTGATTAAAGTCGCACTGCGCCTGCGCAGGGTTATTGCGACGACGCCTTACCGCGCGGTGTAGCACCTCAACGTCTAATGACTTGGCAATGCCCTCGGCGATATATGACGACTGGTTATAGCCGCGGTTCATCTGTTTAATTGGGTGCAGAGGTATGGGCACAACGACATCCACGTCGTCATATAGTCCCGAGCCTTTTAACTCGGCGCCATACCAGCGTCCTAACTCGCGGGCACTCTTCCACATGCCTCCATATTTGAATTGATGTATCGTCTCGCGCCACTGGCTACCCTCACGATAGAAGATAAACGACGAGGCGTGCACCACGGGCACCATGCCTGCGAAGCGCTCCTTGACAGGGTTATCCTCCTTAAGCCAATAGTTCGTAAGCGGGATGTTATATCGGCAACTCATACATATACCGTGTGCCGAGGCATCGACATCCGAACCACATATCATACACCTCGACCCGAAGACGAGCGTCTTAAGCGGATGGAATATCCTACCAAGCATCGACATCGACATTTATTGTTACCCTCTTATACTCCTTATTAGTTCTCACCTCCTCGATGGCATCCTTGAGGAGTGTGCGCGCGCGTCTCATCGACGCACCACTCTCTATCTTAAGGGCTATGGCGGCATAGTACTCGCCGCGTAGCATCTCGCGTGTAGCAGCAACGGGGCCCATCACACGACTGCCAAACTTACGACGCATCGTGTTTGCGGTGTAGTGCGCAGCGTAGCGTAGCTGCTCATAGTCACAGCAACGTAGCGTGAGACGTATAAGATGTGAATACGGTGGGTAGCCAAAGGCCTCGCGCTCGCCAAGCTCGACGCGTGCCATAGCGTGGTAGTCGCCAGCGACAACATACCTTATTACGGGGTGTGTAGGCTGCGAAGTCTGTATTATTACACGGCCATGCTTGTTGCGTCTGCCTGCGCGACCTGCCACCTGCATCATCAGCTGGTAGGCACGCTCCGAGGCTCGAAAGTCGGGCGACGATAGTAGGTTGTCGGCATTGAGTATGCCCACGGTGGTAACACCAGCAAAGTCGAAGCCCTTGGTAACAATCTGCGTACCTACAAGTATGTTACTCTCGCCACGCTCGAAGCGACCCACGATATCTCTATACGCACGCTCCGATGTGGCGCTGTCGGCGTCTAATCGCTCGACGCGCGCCTCGGGGTATATGCGCGATATCTCCTCCTCGACCTTCTCCGTACCAAAGCCCATGGTTGCCATATCTTGCGTCTCGCAGTTGGGGCATACCGTAGGGCGCTCGGTGGAGTAGCCGCAGTAGTGACACTCCATGCGCGAGGTGGCCTTATGTTGTGTTAGGGTTACGTTGCAGTGGGGGCAACGCGGCGAGTAGCCACATGTGCGACACTGTATGTAGGGGGCATAGCCACGGCGGTTCTGGAAGAGGATGACCTGCTCGCCAGCCGTGAGCGAGGCATCCATGGCGCGTAGCATATCTATGTTGAAGTGCAGCTTACGCTCACCGCGTTTCACCGCGCGTAGCGTGTCGGAGATGACAACCTCTGGAAGGGAGCCTTCGCCCCAGCGCTCTGTAAGCTCGACGTAGCAGTACTTGCCCGACAAGGCATTCATGTAGCTCTCGAGCGATGGTGTAGCACTGCCCAATACCACCTTGGCGCCATATAGGCTACCGAGCACGACAGCCATATCGCGGCCGTTATATCGTGGTTGCATGTCACTCTGCTTGTAGCTCGGGTCGTGCTCCTCGTCTACGATGATAAGTCCCGGGCTGTTCATCGGCAGGAAGAGTGCCGAGCGAACACCGACGATAAGCTCACCACCCGTTGATGCGGCAAGACGCAGATAGCTCTGGCCACGACGCAGGGGTGTTAGGTGTGAGTGATAGGTCGTTGTGCGCCCCTCGAAGATATGCTCCAAGCGCTCTATAAGCTGTGCCGTGATGGCTATCTCGGGGACAAGCATCATCACATCGCGGCCTGACGACAGCGCCTCGGCCATAAGGTGTATGTATATCTCGGTCTTTCCCGAGCCTGTGATGCCATGAAGAAGTGCCACCCTACCATCATCGTGCCCTCGCTTTATGGCCTGCAAGGCCTGCTGCTGTGCCTCGGAGAGTGTTGGTAGCAGGAAGTCGCGCTGGGCATTGTTGGTGCCCACCTCGCGAGGACGTAGCTCCTCCACGATGAGGTGCTTGCTGCGTAGTGCCGCGAAGTGCGCATTGTCGGCATCGACAAGGCGGCGAGGCACAAAGCCGTCCTCGGCCATGCGCTCCGTGGCGAGAGCTGCAATCTTATCGAGTGTGGCGGTGCGTCGTGGCGCTCGTCGCTCGTGCTTATGCACATAGTCGGCAAGAGCCTCCTCGCTGCGTAGCTCCGTAGCGAGGGCAACATACCGCTCCATGGGGGCTGTTATCGTGCGCTCGTCGACTTCGGCAAGCGACGTTGCCGAAGGCTTTGCCATGGCGGGTAGTGCCATGCGCATAACCTCGCCAATGCTACACATATAGTAGTCCGCCGTCCACTCCCAAAGGCGCTGGGCATGGGGGCGCACAAGGGGCGTTGTGTATAGCTTACGCAGTATAGGCTTGAGGCGGGGTATATCGGGCTTCGTGGTGGTTATCTCCCACACGATACCCGTATAATAGCGACTGCTGCCAAACTGTACTACTACGGCATCACCCACCCCAACAGCCAACTCCTCATCTAACGAGAATGTGTACATTGGCTGCGCCAGCGGTAGGACAACCCGAGCGTAAAGCATGGCAGCAGTTGTATGTTAAGATTATAAAAGTATCGGCTCTATTAGAGCTTGTTAAGAGCGTTGAAGCCCTGACCGTATACGCCCATTACTGAGCCTACGGTGATAAATGCGTTGGGGTCCTCCTCGCGAACGAGTTTCAAGATTGTCGAGGTCTCGCGCTTACGACATACGACCATAACAACCTTTGTATCGGTCTTTGTATACCAGCCCTGTGCATCGAGAAGTGTAGCGCCACGATGAGCCTTGGTGAGGATTGCATCTGCCATCTTCTCATAATCCTTGCACATAATCATAATCTGGTTAGACTGCTGGTTACCAGACTGAACGAAGTCTACGGTGTAGCCGATAACGGCAATCATGATAAATCCGTAGATTACACGAGCATACGCAAGTGACGTCATAGGCAGAATCTCTGTTGGCTCACCTGCGATAGCTACATTCGTTGTTAGGAAGAGTGAGCCAATAAGGATGCCGCAGTCGGTCATAAGCAATACCTTACCATAGCTTACGGTGCGGAACTTATTGATAATCATCGCCACGATATCTGTACCACCTGTTGATCCACCCTGCATAAAGGCTACGGCAATACCCAAGCCACACGATGCAGCACCAGCAATCACAAGCAATAGATTACGCGCGTCAACATTAGCTAACTTTTCGTATACGAGAAGTGGGTCAAGCTGTGACTCAACCAAGTTGAACATCACCGACATCATCACAATACAGTAGAGCGTCTTGATACCAAACTTCCAGCCCACAATCATCACACCCAAGATAAGCAAGATGATATTGATGATGAATACCAATGTACCGATAGTCAAAAATCCGCTAAAGCTACCAGGAAGAACGGCGTTGATGAGGGTTGCCAAACCTGCTGCGCCACCACCCATACCACCTGCTGGCATTACACATTCCAACCAGCCAAAGGCGTAGCAGAACATACCAAAGGTCATAAAGAGATACTCTTTGATGCCAATGAGAATCGAACGAGAAGAGAGATTCATACCCATGTCAATTCAATTTTAATCCTTAATTAATAGAGCTCAATAATGGTTAAAAGTTTCTTACATCCAGTAAAATCGCGGCAAATGTACAAACTTTCGCCCGAATTGTGCAAGATTTTTCATTTATTTTATAGTGCAATGTGCAATGCATTGTTAATCAACGCATTGCACATACACCCCCGATATCTCAAATATTAATACCAGCAGCTCTTCTTCTTGCCCATCACAAAGGTGAGCTTGCCACCTGCAATAACCTCATCATGAGTGATATAGTTGCGCTTTAGTGGTTTGTCATTGAGCTCCACACGCTGAACATAGCGACGCTTCTCATCGTAGCCCTTACGCTCAACCTCAAATACACCGCCCTTAACATCTATCTCGGCGTGATCTACCATAGGTACACCAAGCACATACTCCTTGGTTGCAGACTCTACGGGGTAGAAGCCAAGCGTTGTCATGATATACCATGCAGACATCTGACCAACATCCTCGTTGCCCGAGAGGCCGTCAACCTCTGTCGAGTACATCGTATCCATAACCTCGTACAAGCGGTCGGCACCCTTCCATGGCTCACCCAACATGGTGTAGAAGTAGATGATATGGTGGCTTGGCTCGTTGCCATGAACATACTGACCGATAAGACCCGAGATATCGGGTGTTACATCCTCACCCTCCATCTTGGTGTCGGCAGTGAAGAGCTCGTCGAGGCGCTTGATAGTAGCCTCGCGGCCGCCCATATACTCTACCAAAAGCTCCAAGTCGTGGGGTACTAACCATGTGTACTGCCATGCGTTACCCTCACAGTACTCGTTCGCAATACGCGATGCGTTATATGGGTTAAAGTCCTCGCGCCACGCGCCTGTTGACGACTTACCACGCACGAAGCCTGTCGATGGATCGTAGTAGTTTGTCCATGAGTGGCTACGCTCCTCGAGGTATGCAGCCTCCTCCTGCTTACCGAGCTTCAAGGCTACCTCCAAAGCGGCAGCATCGGCAATGGCAAACTCCATGTCGTGAGCGATAGACTCTGCCTGAAGGTCGTTGGGCATATAGCCATACTGCTTACGATACTTACCGCCACGCATATTCTGCATATATGATGTCTCGAGGGCCTTCCATGCACGCTCGGCGTCGATACCCTCGATATCTTTCACTACGGCATCAGCCACGGCGATGATACCTGGCGAGCCCACCATACAGCCGTTATCCCAACCCCAGAGGTGCCAGATAGGGAGGAAGCCCTGCTCGTCGCAGAGGTTAATCATAGTGTTGATAACATCGTCCATGCGCTCGGGGTGAGTGATGGTCATAAGAGGTAGCTTCGCACGATATGTATCCCACAACGAGAAGGTGGTATATGTGTCGTGGCCAGGGTTAGCGTGAATCTGCTGATCGGCACCGCGGTATGTGCCATCGACATCCGAGAAGAGCGATGGTGCTACATACATGTGGTACATACCTGTATAGAATATCTCCTCCTGTGCTGCGGTAGCACCCTCGATACGAATCTTCGATATCTCGGTGTTCCACTTATCGTAGGCCACCTTGCGTGCTGTGTCGAAGTCTACGTTGGCAACCTCAGCGTCGAAGTTCTTACGAGCTCCCTCGATACTTGTCGATGATAGTGCCACCTTGACGCCTATGGCCTCACCCGCCTCGGTGTCGAAGTTGATGCGGTAGTAGAAATTGTCCTCACTCTCTGGCACAAACGATGTGAAGGGCTTCGAGAACTCGATGACGAAGTATACCTTCTGGTAGTTTGCCCAGCCGTAGGAGTGGCGGTAACCCTCCACGCGGGTGTCGCTCACAGCCTCTGCATAGAGGGCCTCGGGACGGTCCCAGCAGCCACCATGCACCAAGTCGAGGATGATGGCGGCGTCATCGCCCTCGGGGAAGGTGTAGCGGTGTAGGCCACCGCGCTCCGTAGCCGTCATCTCGGCGAGGATGTTATAGCGTGTGAGAGGTACAGAGTAGTAGCCAGGCTCAACAATCTCCTTAGTGCGGTCGGCCTCGCTCCAGAAGCCTGTTGAGTAGTCACCAAGACGGCCACGGCCGTATGGCACCTCGCCCATGACAGGCATAAGCGTAACATCGAAGAGGTCGCCACAACCCGTACCCGAGAGGTGGGTGTGCGAGAAGCCGATGACACTATTCTCCGAGTCGTGGTAACCCGAGCACCAGTCCCACTCTTGGGTGATGCTTGTGGGGCCCACCTGCGTCATGCCAAAGGGTACGTTGGCACCCACAAATACATGGCCATGGCCACCAGAGCCAATCTTTGGGTTTACCTTTGCAGCATAGTCTGTTGCGGGCTGTTGTGCCGAGAGGCTACCAGCTGTCGCAAGCAATACTAAAGCGATTAGCGAATGTTTGAAAATTCTCATAGGTTAGCTTTTTAATATAATTTTAATTTCAACTCTTTTGCCCTAATAAGTTCGTTGTGAGAGATGCGGAAGCGGTTTATCTGCTTGCCGCCAAGTGTTATGCCGTCGCGCTTGATGTAGTCGCCCTCGCCCTCGGTGGCGATTGTTATCGTGCCATGCTGAGTCTCTATCTCCACTCGCTCGAAGCGTGGCGTGGTGATGGTGTAGTATGGCTCACCTGGGCAGTCGGGGTAGATGCCCATCATCGAGAATACCGCCCATGCCGACATCGTGCCCGTGTCGTCGTTGCCGGGGAGACCATCCGCCGCGGTGGTGTAGTTCTCGTCGAGGAGCTGTTTTACCAAAGCCTGCGTGTGGTGCTCATAACCCTTGATGCGACTGAAGAGGTAGGGGTAGGCGATATCTGGCTCGTTGGTTGGGTCGTAGTGGCCATTCTCGAATACGCTCAATAGCTTCGACGCAAACCTCTTCTCGCCACCCATAGCCTTGATAAGTCCCTCGATGTCGTGGGGCACGAAGAAGGTGTAGTTCCATGAGCTACCCTCGTGGAAGCCCGTGGTATTCGAGAAGTTAGCACCCGCTGTCGGGTCGAACTCACCGATATACTTGCCATCCATGCCAATAGGGCGCATGGCGCCATCTCCCTTGGAGTAGTAGTTCTTCCAGCCCGCCGCACGACGCTCCATCTCGCGTGCAAGCTCCATGTCGCCCATCTCGCGTGCGAAGAGCGCCAAGGCGTTGTCCGCAACGTAGTATTCGAGAGCGTGCGATACGGAGTTGTCACCCGACAAATCCTGCGCAAAGAGACCTACGGGGATGTAGCCATGCTCGATATATGGGTCGATATCGGGGCGTATGGCGTTATCCTTGCCTGGCGTTGTTGCCGAGCGCTTCATGGCTGCGTAGGCCGCCTCGATGTCGAAGTCGCGCAACCCCTTGAGGTAGCTATCCACGATAACGGGTATCGCAGGATCGCCCTCCATGGTGAAGGTCTCACGACCGTATAGCTCCCAGCGAGGTAGCCAGCCCCACTCCTTCGACATGTCGACCATCGAGCGTAGCATATCTATCTGACGCTCGGGATATACAAGTGTAAGCAGTTGATGAACATTGCGGTAGGTGTCCCATAGCGAGAATACCGTATAGCGTTCGTAGCCATTCGTGACGCCTGTCGTGCCACTCTCCATCGTGGGGTACTCGCCATTAACATCGCTCACGATGTTGGGGTGTAGCAGTGCATGGTATAGCGCCGTGTAGAATATCGTGCGGTCATCCTCCGTGCCACCCTCAACGCGTATGCGACCGAGTGCCTCCTGCCACTTGCTCTGTGCCATGTCGCGCACCTCGTCGAAGCTACGCTTGCCCACCTCGGCATCGAGGTTCTTGCGTGCATTTTCGATAGATGTGTACGATATGCCGATGCGAAGCTCCACCTCTGTGCCTGGTGCAACATCGCCCAACGAGAAGTAGAAGCCAATGTCGTTGCCCATCATCTCGCGCGCGTAGCGCTTATATAATTTGTACTCGCCACTATCGCCCGACCACTGCGCCTCGATGCCCGTCATCTCGGGTTGTAGCTTCCAGTAGCCTGTCGCCTCTGCTGGCTGCGATATGCGCGCTACGAAGTATACGGGGAATACCGCCTGGTTGGTGTAGCAGAATGTACCCAAGAGGCGCATGCCCTCAACCTCGGTGTCGCTCACCCTGCGGAGCATAGCTCCCGACTCGTTAGAGAGCGCTGTACCCATATCGACGATGATGTTTGCCTCGCCACCCTCGGCAAAGGTGTAGCGCTCGATGGCGGCACGCTCTGTGGCTGTCGTCTCGGCGCGAATGTTGAATTTGTCGTATGTCGTGGCGTAGTAGCCAGGTGTAGCCCTCTCGTCGACGTATGTCGAGCCGTGGTCGTGGCGGTCGGGCATAACATCGCCTACTGTCGCCATGGTGATTATAGCTCCAAGCTCGGGGCAACCAACACCACTCAACGCGCCGTGGGCAAAGCCTACGGAGTATTTGTTGCGTATGTCGTAAGGAGCTGACCACCAACGGTTATCCTTGTCGTAGCGATTAAGTTCAGAGCCAGTCACATTGAACGGCACAACGGCCATCATGCCGTGAGGCACAACGGCGCCCGGGTGTGTCACCGAGTAGTCGGCAGTACCGATAAATGGGTCTACATATTGGGTGTAGTCTCGCTCCTGCGCTGACGCAAAAGCTACAACGGCAAAGATTGCAAATATGGAGATTAATACTCTTCTCATTTAGCTATTAATTTACTCTGGATTTTAGTTTGGTTCTCTTCATATCCTTATCGCTGCGTATGTTGGTCTTAATGACAAAGCCACCGCCTGGGGCCATCCGTATCTTCAGCTCACAAGGAAAGTTGTCTCCTATGACATATCGAGTGCCACTGGTCTCAATGCACTTGTAATCGTATCCAGTAGAGCCGTCACACTTGTCGCTATATATCTCTATATCACCGTAGTGCCAATTATCAGGACTCGCCCAAATGTTGCCAAAAAGGATGGTAACCTCTCGACTGGTGTTACCATTGAGACCTGCATAGTATAGGTTTCCGTCTTTTTCACTGCGCACCACGATATACTCGCCAATCTCGCCATCTATAGCCGACCATTCGTCCCACGTAGTAGGGATTGTGGCGAGGAACTTCGTAAACTCTGGCTCTTTCTCATACTCCGTAGGCGAGTCTGATAGCATGGCAAGTGGCTGGTTGTAAACGACATACATTGCCAACTGGTGGCATCGTGTGCCTTGGCTCATGGGGCGTGAGTAGCTTGGCTCATACTCCTCTCTCGCTGCGTTGCGCATAGCTCCTGGTGTGTAGTCCATAGGCCCAGCCAAGCCACGAATAAAGGGTATGGTCACGTCGTAGGTTATCTGGTCGTGCTCCCTACCGAGCCACTTCATTGTTTCAAGGCCGTGAACGCCCTCAAAATTTATGGCATTAGGATAGGTGCGCTGCAAGCCCGTAGGCTTGTAAACACCATGATAATCAACAAGTAATTTGTATTTTGCGGCAGTCTCTGCCAAGTCATAAACAAAGCGCACCATCTCCTGGTCATCGCGGTCCATAAAGTCTACCTTAAAGCCCTTAACGCCCATCTTTGAGTAGTGCTTGCACAGACCCTCGATATCACGATTAAGCGCCCAGTAGCCCGCCCAGAGGATGATGCCCACGCCGCGCTTCTTGCCATAGGCAACTAATTCTGGGATATCTATCTCGGGGACTACCTTGTAGAGGTCCGCCTCGCCCGTTACGCTCCAGCCTTCGTCAAGGATTACATACTCGATGCCGTAGCGTGAGGCGAAGTCGATATAGTACTTATATGTCTGGTTGTTGATGCCTGGCTCGAAGTCTACGCCCTCCAAGCCCCAGTCGTTCCACCACTCCCAGGCCACCTTACCAGGCTTAATCCATGAGGTATTCTTGATGCGGCACTCATCGGCAAGCTCCCACACAAGGCGGTTGTTGGCAAGATAGAGGTCTGATTTGTTGGGCTCTATTATAAGTCCTCGCCAAGGGAAGGTACGTTTGCCACGGCACTCAGCGATATATGGCTTACGACTCTTGACAATACCTTGTAGCATGTTATGTCCGCCCTGCTCAACAACATCGGGCACTGGGGCAAACTCTGTGTCTATGACATTATCTTGGTCGCGATTTGAGAGGAACATGCCGGGGTAGTCCTCGAGGTTTGACTCGACGATTGCCACCGTTAGCCCGCCGGTATTTCTATTAGGGCAATCTACGACTACGGGGGTAAATATCAGCCTGCGAGGGTCGATATCCTTGATGGCGGTCTTGGTATAGGTATTCTCGAACGATGTCTCAAACTGTGTGGCATAGTCTGAGGTAGCATCCGCGCGAAAGTTGGTGTATGGTATCCAAGCTACCTCCTCGCCACCAAACGCAAACTCCGCCAACTCATCCGTAACCGTATAGTCGCCCTCGATCTTCGATATAAAGCGGTAGGCAACACCGAGATTACTATATTCGTAGGCGCGAATCTCTACGGCAAAATCCTCGAACTCGACAATAGCACCGCTATACTCCTCGGCTGAGTAGCGCTCCACCTTCGCCTCGCCAACATCTTCGCCCCACACACCTCGCGAAGTCTCCATGCGTAGGCGCGAGGGTGCTATAACCTCAATATCCATGCTCGATGCCGACCAGCGCAGCGTGTTATCGCTCCAATCGAGGGTAATGCTCGCCTCGTTGAATTGCGTAGCAACCGTAACGCTACGACCATCGGCCATAGCATTAACGCTCGCAAGCAACACGCTGATTATGAATATTAACCTTCGCATAGTTTATCTCTTTTCGGCGGTTGATAGTAGTCCACACGCAGCCTCTATGTCCTCGCCACGCGATGCCCTGAGCGTAGTCTGTATGCCGCGCTTGGTGAGCGTATCGCGGAACTCGATAATTCGCTCCAACGAGGGCGAGTAGAATGGTGAGTCAGGTATGCGATGGAAGCGGATAAGGTTGATGCGACACTTGATGCCATCCAACAGGCGCGATAGCTCCTTGATATGGCGTGCGGAGCAGTTCATATCCTCCAACACGATATACTCGAACGATACGCGACGCTGGTGCGTGAAGTCGTAGCGACGCAGAATGTCGCACACCTCCTTGATGGAGTAGGCATTCTCGATGGGCATTATCTCCTTGCGCTCCTCGGGGAAGGGGTTGTGGAGCGATACGGCAAGGTGCACCTTCGACTCGTCGAGTAGACGCGTAAGGTTCTTGGCAAGACCTGCTGTCGAAACGGTTATGCGTGTTGGCGACCACGCCATGCCCCACTCCGAGGTGAGGATGTCGAGCGCCTGCATAAGGTTGTCGATATTATCCAACGGCTCACCCATGCCCATGAAGACAAGGTTCGTAAGTTTATCGCGCTCGGGTATCGATATAATCTGGTTAATTATTTCTGTTGCAGAGAGTTGATGACGAAAGCCCATGCGTCCCGTAGCGCAGAACTTACACCCCATACGGCAGCCCGCCTGCGACGATACGCAGAGTGTCATACGCTCGCCATCGGGGATTAGTGCCGACTCGATATATTCGCCCTCCGAGGTGCGGAAGAGATACTTCTTGGTACCATCCGCCGATACCGACACTTTGAGTGGTGCGGACAACCCAAGCTCGCAGTGCTCTTTAAGGAGTTCGCGCGCGCTTTTCGACAGGTCGGTCATCGCATCTATATCGGTAACAAAACGCTTATATAGCCATTTGGCTATCTGCTTATGCGCAAAGCGAGGCAGAGCAAGTTGCTCACATATAGTCTGTAACTCACTTGGTGCTGCTCCATATAGCCTATGTTTTGTCGTCATTGTCATATTCTAACTCTTCGTTCACGACTACAAAAATAGTAAAAAATAAAGATTTTTCTTAGCGAAATGCTTTTTTTTGAGAAATAATATATATCTTTGCATAGTGTAGTGCGCGTGTGTAAACACTACATCACGGTTAAGTTATTAAAAACTAAAAAATTAACTATAAATGGAGATTAAGAAATCACCTAAAGCAGATCTCGAAAACAAAAAGATGTTGTTTCTTGAGATTGGTCTTGTAGCTGCTTTGGCAATTACAGGTGTTGCTTTTGCTTGGAGTTCTGAGCCAGAGCCTCCCGGCTACGAGTCAACTGTAAAGCATGTTCAGGAGCAGGAGTACGAGAGCATGGAGCGTACAGAGCAGGATAAGCCAGAGCCTCCAAAGGAGGAGCAAAAGAAGGCACAGGCTAAGGTGCTCACCGACAACCTCACTATCGTTGACAACAAGGAGGAGATTGAGGTTCCCGATTTGATATTCTCTGAGGATGCGTCAGTATTCGATGACTTCAGCTTCGACATGGAGGGGGTAGAAGAGGAGATTGAGGAGGACGAGGAGATCTTCACCGTATTGGAGGACCCTGCAACATTCCAGGGCGGTGGTATCGGAGAGTTCCGTACTTGGGTGATGACTAAGCTTAAGTACCCACAGATTGCCCAGGAGAATGGTATCCAGGGTAACGTTATCATCGAGTTCGTCATCGACGAGAATGGTAAGCTCGGTCGTATCAAGGTGCTTCAGGCTCCAGACCCAGTGCTCTCTGACGAGGCTATCAGAGTGTTGGAGGAGTCTAACAAGCTTAAGAGAGGTTGGAAGCCTGGTAAGCAGCGTGGTAAGGCAGTAAAGATGAAGTTCGTCTTGCCTGTATCATTCAAGCTCCAGAACTAATAGCACTACCTACATGATTTAAGGGGGGGGGTTACTTTATTGTGGCACCCCCTTTATTATACTGTATTGTGGCACCCCCTTTATTATACTTTGTTGTGGCGTTGTTATTGCGCCCGATATTATAGCCATCGTGTTGCTTTGTTAGCAACCCACCATATTTAATCTTGTAGATGAAAGAAGAGATACAGAAACAAAAAGGGAAGAGCAAGGAGCCAATACCCACCGTCGAGGAGCGCGAGACACGCGCCGTACTTGTTGCTGTGATACGCGATAGCCAAAATCCCGACACAGCGCACGAGTACCTCGATGAGTTGGAGTTCTTGGCAGAGACGGCAAACATAAAGAGCGTCAAGCGCTTCACACAGCGCCTGCCCCAACCCCTGTCGAAGATATATGTCGGACCAGGTAAGTTGGAGGAGATAGCCATGTGGTGCAAGGAGCAGGATATAGATGTCGCCATCTTCGACGATGAGCTCTCGCCCGCACAGACGCGCAATATAGAGTTGGCGATGCCCTGCCGTGTCATGGACCGCACACGCCTTATTCTCGATATATTCATGTCGCGTGCCCAGACCGCCTATGCCAAGACGCAGGTGGAGCTCGCACAGAACGAATATATGCTGCCCCGTCTTACGGGTATGTGGACGCACCTCGAGCGCCAGAGAGGTGGTACAGGTACACGAGGTGGTGCTGGTGAGCGCGAGATTGAGACCGACCGCCGTATAGTGCGCAACCGCATATCGAAGCTCAAGGAGGACCTTAAGAAGATTGACCGCCAGATGGCTGTGCAGCGCTCTAACCGCGGTCACATGGTGCGTGTGGCGCTGGTAGGATACACCAATGTTGGCAAGTCGACACTTATGAACCTTATATCGAAGAGCGAGGTGTTTGCAGAGAATAAGCTCTTTGCAACGCTCGATACCACGGTGCGCAAGGTAGTCTTCGACAACCTCCCATTCTTGATGTCCGACACCGTAGGGTTCATCCGCAAGCTCCCAACAGAGCTTATCGAGTCCTTCAAGTCGACACTCGACGAGGTGCGCGAGGCCGACCTGCTGTTGCATGTTGTCGACGTGTCGCACCCGGGCTTCGAGGATCAGATTGCCGTCGTAAAGCAGACGCTCGCCGACATAGGCGCTGGCGACAAGCCAACATTCCTTATATTTAATAAGATTGACGCCTACACATATACCCCCAAGGAGGAGGACGACCTCACGCCCGCCACAAAGGAGAACATGTCGCTCGACGATCTTAAGAAGAGTTGGATAGCAAAGGCTAATACCCCATGTATCTTCATCTCGGCACTCGACAAGACGGGGGTCGATAAGTTGCGCTCCGACCTCTACGGCATGGTGCGCGAGATACATGCTGGTCGCTATCCATTCAACAACTTCCTATACTAAGCCAACTAAAACAACAACGCTATGATACACATTCTAAATCAGGAGAACTCAATCCTCAACAAGTTCCTCGCACAGATGCGCGATAAGAACATCCAGCTCGACTCAATGCGTTTCCGCCGTAATATGGAGCGCGTGGCAGAGATTATGGCATACGAGATATCAAAGACCTTGAACTACGAAACACGCATGGTCGAGACGCCATTGGGCGTTGCCTCTGTGGAGTGTATCAGCGATAAGATTGTTGTTGCTACAATCCTGCGTGCAGGCCTCCCCTTCCATCAGGGTTTTCTTAACTACTTCGACGATGCCGAGAATGGCTTTGTCTCGGCATACCGCAAGAGCCGCCCCGATGGTAGCTTCATCGTAGATGTGGAGTATGTATCTACCTCGGCGCTCACGGGCAAGACGCTAATCCTCGTAGACCCCATGCTCGCTACGGGTACGTCGCTTATGCTTGTCTACGATGCGCTGATACGTCGTGCTGGCGAGCCTGAGCATACCCACCTTGTGGCAGCCTTCGCCTCGGAGCAGGGCGTCGACTATGTTAAGCGCCACACCTCACCCGCAAAGTGCACGCTGTGGTGTGCTGCTGTCGACGAGGAACTCACCTCGAAGTCGTATATCGTACCAGGCATTGGTGATGCTGGCGACTTGGCATACGGCGAGAAGCTATAGCTGAGGCACAAATGATAGCGAGGCTGGTAGTACAATCATCTACCAGCCTCGTTAATTATATTGTTGTGCGGCTACTCGTTCTCGCTCTCTATAAGATCTGCAAGGTATTTGCTCATCATACATGCGGCATAGGTGCCCTCATCTTTAGGTAGCTTGCCACAATAGATAGCATAGTCAGTAAACCACTCTCCCACATATTCTTCGGTTATATTATCCTCGAAAAGACGTGCTTTCCAATCCGATATCTCATCGTACAACTCACCCCAACGCTCCATCGAAAAACCGCGTTCTGGAATCTCCTCGTTGAGGGTGGTAAAGAAGTATGACATTGTAGCCTCGTATAGCGTCATGTCATCAAACTCTGCGAGAGTGTCACACATTGTTTTGATAGACTCATCAAACTTCGCCTCATCGAGGCCCATCATATGGTCGACATACTGATCGATTAGTCCTGCCACCTCGACAAAGACCTCCTCAATATCGACATCGGTAGTTGTCGCCGTTGACTCATTGGTCATAGCGTTTGTTGTGTTCATAAAGCCTACTGTGCAGGCAGCCAAAAGGATAAAAAACTTTTTCATAATTAGTAGTTATTTTTGTTAATAATTAGTTGTCTTGGCATCAGCCCCTCTGGGCGATCTTCGTATATATAGAGGGTGTGCTACACGACAATCTATCAGTTGTAGATAAAAAAACTCAACGACGCCTGCATTATGGCATCGTTGAGTCTGTTGTTTAAGAGCTTTAGGCGATATGTCTATTAGTGCTTGTGGTTGTGGTCGTGATTATGGTTGTGGTCGTGACCCTCGCAGCAACCATCAGTGCACTCCTTCTTCTCGCCACAGCAAGCATCCTTACACTCGCCATTGCACTCCTTCTTCTCGCCACAGCAAGCATCCTTACAACCCTCGCCCACAACGCTTGCCTCAAGCTTAATCTTCTCGAAAGCCTTGATGATATTCTCGTTATTAGTCTTTGTTGGGTCGTATGTCACGGTAACAATCTTGCTTGGCACGTCAACCACAACCTCGCGTACACCCTTCTCGTATGGGATAGTCTCGTTCACCTTCTTGGCGCAACCCTCACAGTCGATAGATGTCAAGAACTCAACGGTTACGGTCTTCTTCTCACCCTTCTTAGGCTTCTGTGCATCTGCTGTGCCGATGCCGATAAGTGCAACGAGGCACATCAAAAAAATCTTCTTCATATAACTCTCTGTTTTTAAGGTTTTATTCTGTTTATTTTAACAACGCGGTGTTATACATATATATTATATAGTATAGCTACCATTAGTAGAGGTTTAGTCGTAGGCCGATGTAGAACTTGCGACCCATCAATGGGCCCCATACCATCGACGAGTTGAAGCCTGGCTCGTAGGCATTAGCTCCCTCCATGATGATAGGCTTGTTGCCATGTCCCTTATGACCCTGCATATAGTTGGCGATATTCTCGCAACCGAGGTAGAGCGTAAGGTTGCTTATCTTGTAGCTCACCTGCGCGAAGAACATAGGATATACGGGCGATAGCTCTGGGTTCTCAACAGCCTTGACCATATTGCCATCGAGCTCGGGCAGACGCATAGGGCCGTTGAGCTGCGCTGTGACGTCGAAGACCCAGCGGCGTACGGCATACTGGATGTTGATAAGACCCTTGTAGCGTGATGTCAATGGGCGCTCCACCAATATCTGCTCGCCACCCTCGCGCTCTACGGTCATCTTGGCATTGGTGTAGCGGAACGTAGCAAAGAGGTCAAAGCCACGGAATGGTGTCCAGTTGAAGTCCACCTGATAGTTGTCCGTAAATGACTTGCCGTAGCTGTTGTAGATGAGTATCGAGTTATCGGCTGTCTCCTGGTCGAAGACCATGGTGTTGAAGAACTGTGTGCGGAAGTAGTCGAAGCTGATGGTAGCCATGTCGTCCTGTGCGAGACGGAACGACTGCGAGATGCTACCACCAAATGTTGCTGCTGCCTCCATGTCATCCTTAAGACCCTCGAAGCGAATATCGCGCGAGGTGGTCATCATCCAGATATTATCGGTAACGAGGTTCTGGCGGCGGTAGCCCATACCTGCCGAGGCACGCAGCGTGGTGCGTGGCGTGATGCTCCAGCGGATGTGCGAACGGGGGGTGAAGAGGAACTTGCCCTTGTCGCCATTATAGTAGTAGTCACCCTTCGTTATCGAGTAGTCGCCACGCACGCCCACAACCAACGAGAACTTCTCCTCGATGTTGTAGGTATACTCGGCAAATAGGCCTGGCTCGGCAAGTACCGCCTTACCCATAAATGCCCAAGCGTCGCTTGGCGTACCATCCACGACATGCTGCTGGTGGTAGTCGTTATTCATCATACGAACGTATGCCGAGGCACCCACGTTGAGCGACGAGCGCTGGGTGAAGTAGTGGGCGTATGTACCACTGAAGCGGAACGTATTCTCGGTTACGTCTACCGTATTAAGGCCGAAGTACGAGTCGGTGAGGTAGTTATCGTAGTCGAGAATCATTGCAAAGTTATTCTGCACAGCATCGTTGGGGTCACCCGTAAAGCTCTTCTCTGGGCCAACAGGAATACCGAGCTTGGCGTATGCGTTGATGTTACGGTTGTGAATCTTCGAGCCATAGAGGGTGTTCAATGGGTTGCTAAGGAGGTCATCATACATATCCTTCTTGTAGCCCATCTGACCACCAAGGCGGTTCTCGTTAACGACCTTCCAGCCCCAGCGTAGCTGTATGCCCTCGGGGGTCTGCCATAGCCACTTGTTAGCCACGTTAATCTGATTTGCCTTGGGCATATCTACGAAGCCATCGCCATTCATATCGTGGGTTGCGGTATCCAACGAGCCGTGTGCCATGATTACGGTCGAGAGACTCTTATCCTTCTTTAGGGGTATTGCCGACGATACATTAATCTCGGGACGAAGCTCCGAGTCGAAGTATAGGTTGAGGAAGAAGCGCTCGTCATCGGTAGGCTTACGATGCTCAAGGTTAATCTGACCCGTGATAGCCTCATGGCCTGCCGTTACCGATGCTACGCCCTTAGATACTTGGATAGAGTTGAGCCACATACCAGGGGTGTAGCTGAGGCCGTATGCAGCACCAGCTCCCTGCATGATGGGGCGGTTCTCGTCCAAAATCTGGGTGTATGTACCCGCCAAGCCGAGCATCTTAATCTGACGAGCTCCCGAGATAGCGTCACTATAACCCACGGTTACGGATGCCGAGTTCTCGAACGACTCTGCCAACGAGCAACATGCCATCTTACATAGTCCTGCGAACGATATCTGCTCTTGGCGTGTTATGCCGCCTGACTTTGCGAAGTTACCGCGCTGCATACCCTCAACAACGACCTCCTCAATGCCCACAGCCGAGGGCTTTAGAGATAGTGTTATCTCGTGTATACTCTTGTCGCTCATATCCTGCTCAAGGATGTCGTAGCCAAGGTAGTCGACAACAAGCGTGTCGAAGCCACTCACCCTCTTAATCGAGAATGTGCCATCAGCCGTTGTTGTTACACCAGCTGTTGTATTCTTCCAATATACCGAGGCGCCAATAAGTGGGTCTTTTGTCTCGGCGTCGATAATCTTACCTGTTAGTGCGCGCTGTGCCGATGCCACCATTGGTAGGCATAGGAGCGCCATAATAGCGATAAATATTGATTTTTTCATTTTGATTTGTTTGGTCTAAATATACTTGAATGCGTGCCCTAAGTTGAGGGCATCAAAATACTGCGTGTCGTACAATTGTCGACACCCTTATTAGGCCAAAGCTGGTGGTGCGCGCAATCCGCGTACCTCCATGAGTGCCGCCAATAGCGGCGTATCTTCATCGCCAGGCGGGAGACTTATGAGTCGTGGGCTATATATATCTTCAGCCGCATACTCCTCACTGACGAGTACGGGCGAAAGCATCAACACAAGGAGCTGTGATGCTCGCGAATCGCTACGATCCTTACTTGCTATAAAGTCGGTGTGGTTATCACCAAGTACTGGATGGTGATGGTCGCAACACTTCTCGGCGAACGCAATGTCGTTGCCATGATTATGGTCGTGGCAGCAGTCGCAGCCACTGTTGTGATGCTCAACGTGGTGGTGATGGTGGTCACAGGTGAGGATGGAGATAGATGATAGCGATGTGGCAGTGACATATATCACCGCTAACAATATCGCATATATCAATCTCTTCTGCTGCATATTTCCGTTCAATCCGCCCTCTTTACTCTATGAGGCCGCACTCCTCGAGACGGTCAATCCATCGTTCAGCATCGTGCTGTGCCACCTCATCATCAATGCCGTAGTGCTCGGCAAGGAGGTTGGCCACGGTCTGCACCTCGAAATCCTTACCTTCGATGGCATTCCATAGGTATAGTGCGCTCTCGTTCAGAGATATTATCTTTGTAAGGTTGCTGCCGAGCTCGCCCTGCATGATTACGACATGCTCACCAGCCATCTCGCGCACCTTATATTGTCTCTTTATTCTCATTAATACTATATTATATCGCGGCAAAGATAAGAAAAAAGTTTATCCTCACCAAAAAAAATGTATCTTTGTAGTGTGAACAATCTATTGGAAAAGAAACACGCAGCATCTATAAATATAGATGAGGTGCTCTCACAGTGGTGGGGGTACGACTCTTTTCGCCCCCAACAGCGCGAGATTATCGAGTCGGTATTATCGGGGCGCGATACGCTTGCTCTGATGCCTACGGGTGGCGGTAAGTCACTGACCTACCAGGTGCCAGCACTCGCCGTCGAGGGTTTAACAATAGTCATCACCCCACTTATCGCCTTGATGAAGGATCAGGTTGACGCGTTGCGCAGACGTGGTATCTCGGCTGTTGCCGTACACTCGGGCATGGAGTCACGACGTATAGAGATGGCGCTCGACAACTGCACCTATGGCGATGTTAAGCTTCTATACATCTCGCCCGAAAGGCTCGCCACCGACGCCTTTAGAGTGCGCCTACTGCGCATGAATGTAGCTATCGTGGCTGTCGACGAGGCACACTGTATCTCGCAGTGGGGCTACGACTTCCGCCCATCGTATCTGCGTATTGCCGAAGTGCGACGCCAGATACCCGACGCCACGTTCCTCGCCCTCACTGCCTCGGCCACCGACCATGTGGCAAAGGATATAATGTACCATTTGGGCTTCAAGGAGCACCATGTCATCAGGTCAAGCTTCGCACGCCCCAACCTATCGTACTCGGTGCGCATGGTCGATGATAAGTACCAGCAGCTACTACGCGTGATACACAATGTTGAGGGTTCGGGCATCGTCTATATGCGTAGTCGCGAGGGGTGCGAACGCCTTGTAGAACAGCTCAAGGCTGATGCGATAAGCGCCAACTTCTACCATGCAGGGCTCCCTGCCATGGAACGCTCACTAAGACAGGATGATTGGCAGGCAGGACGTACGCGCATCATGGTGGCTACCAACGCCTTTGGCATGGGTATCGATAAGTCGGATGTGCGCTTCGTGGTGCACTACTCGATGTGCGACTCGTTGGAGGCATACTACCAGGAGGCAGGGCGTGCGGGTCGTGATGGTAAGCGCAGCTATGCGGTGCTGCTACTATCGTCGGACGATGCCACACAGATCAAGCGTCGCTTCGAGGCGGAGTTTCCACCACTGGACGACATACGCCACATATACGAGCGTATTGCCAACTTCTTGCAGGTCGCCATAGGCGATGGTGCCGGGGCATCGCTCGTCTTCAACATCTACGACTTCTGCCATCGCGAGCGACTATCGTTAGGCAAGGTCACAAGTGCCCTTAAGCTCCTCGAGCAGAATGGCTATATGATGCTCCTCGACGAGGATGATACACCCGCGAAGATGATGTTCGAGTGTAGCCGCGATGCACTCTATAAGGTAGATGCTGGGGGCAACGACATGGACCTGATGCTACGCACTATACTTCGCATGTATGACGGCATATTCACCACATTTAGAACCATCGACGAGCTAAACATCGCCAGCATCTCGGGGCTTAGCGCCGAGAGGGTACACGAGCTGATGAAGATACTCTGGCGCATGCGCATAATACGCTACATACCATCTAATCGCTCACCGATGATACACCTCCTTATGGAGCGCCTGCCAACCAAGGATTTATATATTGCGCCCGAGACATACAAGCATCGCTATGAACTTATATACGAGCGCTTTAATAGCATGGTCGAGTATGCCGGTGCTACTGACCGTTGTCGCAGTGTAATCATCGAGAACTACTTTGGCGATATCGACGCCCGAGAGTGCGGCGTCTGCGACTGGTGCCTTGCCAAGAGACGTCAAGAGAGGGGTAATTATAGCATCGAAAATCAGATTGTCGACATCTTGAGATGCTCTTCTAAAAGTGTTAAGGAGGTAGTCTCGGAGATAGGCGGTCGTCCCGAGCTTGTGGTGGAAGCGATTGATAAAATGGTACGAGCGTCGACAATTTGCGTCACCGAAGGTGGTAAACTAAAAATAAATATGTAAATTTGCACCTTCAGAGCGTATTGCGCATCTGTTATAGTTGCGAAGTAAGAGTATAGCGATGGCATATCAATCAGTTATAGACAACGATAGTGTTGCGGCACTTCCCGCCGCCCGCTTTGGTGGGCGTATTGTCGTCGTCGACACCGATGAGATGGTCGAGGCGGCATGTCGTGACCTGCAACAGTACGACATGATAGGCTTCGACACGGAGACACGCCCGTCGTTCCGTGCAGGTGTCAGCTATAAGGTGTCACTCTTGCAGCTCTCTACACCCGATGTATGTTACCTCATACGTCTCTGCCGCGTACGTCTCTCAAACTCGATACTCAAGATATTAGGCTCGCGGCGCATCCTCAAGGTGGGTGTCGATGTGGGTGGTGATATCCGCGCATTGCACGCCCTACGCCACTTTCGTGCCGACGGCTTTGTCGATTTGCAGACCGAGGCACCACGCTGGGGTATCGAGGAGAAGAGCCTACGCAAGCTCTCGGCACTTGTCCTCGGCATGCGCATATCGAAGGCACAGCGTCTGAGTAACTGGGAGGCAGGCGTGCTTACCGAGCAGCAGAGGGAGTATGCAGCAACAGATGCGTGGGTGTCGATGCACATTTTGGAGCGTATGATGACCGACGAGCCGCGCGAAGGAGAGCTGACGATAATAGCGTCGGCGGGTGAGGAGACGAAGCAGGCCGATGGGCCGAAGCCATCGAAGCGACCATCGCGTCGTCACCATGTACGCAAGAGAGTTACGGAAGATAGAAAATAGGGATATAGATTATGAGTAAGGGGCAAATTATGACAACAGTGCAGCTGCGTCGTGGCAAGGAGGAGTCGTTGCAGCGCCGCCATCCATGGGTATTCTCGGGCGCCATAGAGCGCATCATCGAGGGTGATAAGGCTCTTGGCGAGGGCGACGTTGTCGATGTTATCACCAAGCAGGGCGACTTCATCGCTCGCGGACACTATCAGATAGGCTCTATCGCTGTGCGTGTGCTAAGCTTCGAGCGCGAAGATATTGACCAGGCGTGGTGGAACGTGCGTATCGCCGAGGCGAAGCATCTGCGCGAGGCGTTGGGCATGGTCGACGATGCGACCACAACATGCTACCGCCTGGTGCATGGCGAGGGTGATATGCTTCCTGGCTTGGTTGTCGACATATATGGCGCGGTGGCTGTGGTGCAGTGTCACTCTGTGGGCATGTATGTCGCCCGTCAGAATATTGCCGAGGCTATACGTCAGGCCTATGGCGAGGCTATCGAGGCTATCTACGACAAGAGCTCGCAGACGCTGCCCTACAAGGCGGAGCTTGGTGCTATTGATGGCTACCTTTGGGGTAGCTCATCACATGGTGACCGCGAGGTATTGGAGAATGGTCTTCGATTTAAGGTCAACTGGGAGGAGGGGCAGAAGACGGGCTTCTTCATCGACCAGCGCGTGAACCGCGACCTTGTGCGCACATACGCTCGCGACCGCAAGGTGCTAAATACCTTCTGCTATACGGGAGGCTTCTCGGTGGCAGCCTTGGCGGGAGGTGCCCGCGAGGTCGTATCTATAGACCTCTCGGAGCGTGCCGTGAAGCTCGCCGACGAGAATGTGCGCCTTAACTTTGGTGATGAGGCGGCACATGAGGCCATCGCATGTAACGCTGTCGAGTACCTCAAGGATATCGACGACAGCTACGACATGATTATCCTCGACCCCCCAGCCTTCGCCAAGCACCACAAGGTGTTGGGTAATGCGTTGCAGGGGTATAAGAAGATTAACGTGCGTGCCTTGCAGAAGATACGCCCGGGAGGCATCCTATTTACCTTCTCGTGCTCGCAGGCCGTAAGCCGCGACCTCTTCCGCACAACGATCTTTACGGCGGCAGCAATAGCAGGGCGCAAGGTGCGTATCATAGGCCAACTTACACAGCCCGCCGACCACCCTATAAACATCTACCACCCCGAGGGCGAGTACCTCAAGGGCTTGGTTGTATATGTCGAGTAGGCGACTGATGAGTGTTGGATGAGACGAAACAATTAATTAACTTAATATACGAAAAATGAAGAGATTGTGTTTAATGACAGCTGTCACCCTGTTCGCTGTATCGTGTGGTGGTGGCGATGAGATTAAGCTCGATGATCAGAATGGCTTCCACCAAGCAGTGAAGATGGGTGGCGAGCATGGTGCTATGGTGCGTGATGCCGAGAACTACGACGAGTTCAAGCAGGGACGTGCAACTATCGAGAAGTATAGAGATGCGTTCAAGACGCAGCTCGGTGGCGAGAGCTACCTCGCATATTTGAAGTGTGCGATATCGGCAATAGATGGTAAGACTCTCTCGGAGAGCAACATCAACTCGGACGAAGATATACTCTATATCCGCAGATTTTACAATACGCTAAACGAGGGTGATGGCGTCGATAATAGCTTGCAGGAGATTGAGAAGAGAGGCGTGGAGTATGGCCAGAAGCTCAAGAGTGCGCAGAATTATGAGGAGTATACGGCTCTATGGAGTGAGGTGATGGCAATTGAGGCTGAGCTTCGCAAGGCTGGGAATGTGGATGCTTACGAGTCGTTTGTATATAATGTAATGGCCTATCTTAATTAAATTTGAAGCTATGAAAAAGTGTGGTTTTCTAAAACATATAAAGGAGATATTTACAAAGAATAAGCTTCTCAAGCTCTTCTATCTTGTGTTGATTGTCTTCTTGTGCTATGCGCCATCATTTTGCCAGCACGCCGAGATAACAACACCAGCACAGGATACATACTACCTTAATGAGCTTGCACAGGGCATAGAGACTCAGGAGGAGCTGATACACTTCTATAAGAAGTATCAGGAGATGGAGATTGCTTATAGCACACGATACAATGGTGCAACAGCCATCAAGTTCCGCGCTATGACGAGTGATGTTTTCGATTTGGCGGGTGCACGCCGCGAGGTCTTCAGCCAGATGGAGGCAAATGAGCAGTTGGCAGAGCAGACACTCACAGCAACCCTTAACGACTTGGATGCTGCATGGCAGATAGAGATAGCATCTAAGGAGGAGGCACTAAAGCACTATAACTCAATACTTGACGATATCGTAGCGACACACATGTCTATGCGTGCAAAGATTATCGAGGCCGGCAAGTACTATGATGAGGTTGCCGCTGCGGGATATCCTCAGAGTATGCTCGACACGCACGCTGCTATTGTCGCCGAGAGTGAGGCTCTTGGACAAAAGCTTGCAGAGCACCACGACAGGGCTCGTCACTATGGCATAGCATACGACCTTAAGTTTGGTGAGTCGTTCCCCAAGTCACTACTTTTGGAGCGTTACTTGGATGCCTTTGACGGCAAGTGCACGCGTATCAACGAGGGCGATGACTATGGTGACGTGGAGTATGTTGCCGAGCTTCTTGGCTTGATTAGCACACAGGAGGAGTTGCAGCGCATCGAGACCGAGGTTGTTGAGGTTATTAGCGCCGCCTATGATGCTGATGGACAGCATGGTCGTGCTATTAAGTTCCGCGGTGATCTCAACGAGCACTGGGTGGCAGCCGAGGACTATTTGTATGAGGTAGAGAGACTTGAGTATGCCATTGCTGACTTCGAGTATACGATAAGCGACAAGGATGCTATTTGGGAGTCTATTTCAGCAGACAGAGCAGCAGTCGAGGCGCCCACGGAGAGTGTCGACACTGCCGAGTAGTCGCCATAATCTGGCAAACGAATATAGGGAGTCTCGCGGGACTCCCTATGTTCATATATATGGTATGCCGAGGTGTTATAGCTCGCGGTAGTTATATAGCTGGTCGCGTAGACGTGGTGTGAAGCCCGCACGACGTATGGTCGCCTGCATTGCCTCCTTGTCGAAGCGTGTTGTGGCGCCTGCCGACGATACGACATTCTCCTCAATCATTATCGAGCCCATATCGTTAGCGCCACTCTTGAGCGCTATCTCGGCAACCTCCTTACCCACCGTCAACCACGACGCCTGTATGTTGGTGATGTTGTTCAGTATTATGCGGCTGAGGGCTATGATACGGATATACTCCGTTGCAGAGAAGCGAGGTGCTATGCCCTCACGCTCCAACTCCGTGCCCTTTGGGCAGAATACCCATGGTATGAAGGCTGTGAAGCCTCGCGCTCCCTCGGGCTTATGCGCCTGAAGGTCGCGGATGGTGATGAGGTGGTCTACGCGCTGATGTGGCTTCTCGACATGGCCATACATCATGGTTGCTGTCGTAGGTATGTCGAGCTGGTGCGCCTCGTGCATCACCATCACCCACTCGCGTGCCGAGGGCTTCGCTGGCGATATGCGCTTACGCACATCCTCGGAGAGTATCTCGGCACCAGCACCCGGCAATGTGTCGAGGCCTGCCGCCTTGAGACGCTTGAGGGTCTCCATGGTTGTGAGCTTACTCAACGCTGCTATGTGCGACACCTCGGGGGCACCTAAGGCGTTGAGTCGCAGATGTGGGTACTCCTTCTTAATCTGGCTAAATAGCGTCTCGTAGAACTCTATGCCGAGGCGTGGGTGTAGTCCTCCCTGCAAGAGTAGCTGGTCGGCACCAAGGCGTAGCGCCTCGTCAATCTTCGTGCGATACTCCGCCATGGTTGTGATGTAGCTCTTATCCGCCTCGTGGGGCTTACAGTGGAAGTTACAGAAGCGGCAACCCGACTTACAGACATTTGTAATGTTCACGTTACGGTCTATCTGCCATGTTACAACCGTAGGGTCAGGGACACTCTGGCGGCGTAGCGTGTCGGCGACATCTGCCAAGCGCTGTATGGGGGCATTGTCGTAGAGGGCGTATGCCTCCTCGCGTGTGAGGGGCTCTTTGACTAACGCCTTCTCGAGTATATCATCTATGTTCATCATAAGATCTATTTGTTGCCTAATAGTAACTTGAAGTCGAGTGTTCTACGTCCCATATCGACGCCCTTTACGCGTATGCGTACGGGGGAGCCGAGCGTTAGGCGTATTCCCGAGGAGCGACCTACAACCTCGTAGCGTGCCTCGTCGAAGCGGTAGTAGTCGTCGTCATCTATGTCGCGCAGGAATGCCATGCCCTCGACATGTGTATCGTTAAGCTCGACATATACGCCCCACTCTGTCATGCCCGAGACGACGCCGTCAAACTCCTCGCCGATACGATCCTTCATAAACTCCGCCATCTTATACTTGATGCTTGCACGCTCCGCCTCGGACGCCAATATCTCGCGCTCGGTAGAGTGTACCGCAAGGCTCTCGAGGTGTGCCTTATCGACGCGTTTCTCGCCTGCGAGGTACGAGGCTAATAGTCGGTGTACCATCATGTCGGGGTAGCGGCGTATGGGCGATGTGAAATGCGTATAGTAGGGGAATGCCAAGCCGTAGTGACCTATGTTGTCGGTGGTATATACCGCCTTTGCCATGCTGCGAACTGCCAAGGTTGTGATGGCATTGGCCTCTGCACTACCTGCAATGCTACCCAATAGCTTGTTCATCTCCTTGGCTATGGCGCGTCCCTTCGTCGCCTTGAAGTAGTGACCGAAGCGCAGGGCGAAGTCTCGGAAGCGCTCGAGCTTATCCTCCGTAGGCTCGTCGTGTACACGGAATACCATGGGGCGCGCTACACGGCGGCCATTGACGATGCGGTGTGCGCAGAACTCTGCTACGCGGCGGTTGGCAAGGAGCATAAACTCCTCGATAAGTTGGTTTGCCTCGCTCTGCACCTTGGTGTATACACCTATGGGACGACCCTTCTCGTCGAGTTTGAAGCGTACCTCATCACGCTCAAAGGCTATGGCGCCATGCTTGAAGCGCTCCTTACGTAGGGTTTGTGCCAGGCGGTTGAGTGTCGTTATCTCGAAGGCGTAGTCGCCACTACCCGAGGTGATTATCTCCTGCGCCTCCTCGTATGCAAAGCGACGGTCGGAGTGTATGACAGTGCGGCCAAACCACTCATCGACAATCTCGGCATCCTCGTTGATGGTAAATACCGCCGAGAAGCATAGTTTATCCTCGTGTGGACGTAGCGAGCATAGCTCGTTACATAGTCGCTCGGGGAGCATCGGCACAGTGCGGTCTACGAGATATACCGACGTGGCACGCTCCACGGCTTCGTTGTCAACGATGGAGCCTGGGGTAACATAGTGCGTAACATCGGCGATGTGCACGCCGACCTCCCACAATCCATCTTGCACCTTCGTAAGCGATAGTGCATCGTCGAAGTCCTTGGCGTCAGCGGGGTCAATCGTAAATGTTGTGCGGTCGCGCATATCGCGACGCTTGGCTATCTCATCCTTGGTTATTCTACCGTCGATACTCTCGGCAGCGCCTATTACGCTCTTCTCAAAGTGGTATGGCAGGTCGAACTCGGCAAGTATGGCGTGCATCTCTGTGTCGTTCTCACCAGCCTTGCCCAGGCGCTCCACAAGCTCGCCATGTGGCAGGCGCTCACCCTCGGGCCACTCTACTACGCGTACAGATACCTTATCGCCATCTTCGATATTCGGGTAACTCTTGCGAGGTAGGTATATGTCGGTGCCGAGGCGTCGCGTGTCGGGGGTGACAAATATGGAGTTTGTCGTGAGCTGTGCTGTGCCAATATAGGGGCGGCGGCTACGCTCGATGACATCTACTATTGTGCCTTCAAGCTCGCCATCGCGCGACTTGCGGGCAACGACGATATGCACCCTATCGCCATCCAACGCACCACCGCCATTGCGGCGTGATACATATACATCGCTCTCGAGCTCCTCGATATGTACATATAGAGCTCCTGGCGTAGCACTCGCAACAACACCCTCGTAGCGTGGCATCGCCGAGCGTGATAGTCGATACTTACTGCGTGCCACCTCCTCGACAAAGCCCTCCTCGATAAGCTGTCGGACGATGGCAAAGGTCATAGTGCGACCATCCCTATCGGCGCCTCCCGAGGCTGCGGCAAGGTGTTTAAGTGAAAACTTATTATCGGGGAACTCGCGAAACATATCGACGATGAACGAGGCTCGCTCATCACGGCTATTACCGCGTTTATTCTTCTTCTTTCCCATTGTTGTTACTTGTTTAATATGTGTAGCGCTATGCGGCGCATCATGCGCTCGCCCACCTCTATGGCACGCTCGTCAGGAAGGAATGTTGCTGTATGCGAGCCTCCCGCAGCAGTACCTACACCCAAGCGGTAGAATAGCGAAGGGTAGCGCTCCGTATAGTGGCCGAAGTCCTCGGCAGTGGTCATGGGCTGCAACTCGCGTACGGTGATACCCTCGTCCATGGCGACAATCATAGCCTCGTACGACAGCATCATGTCGTTGACAACGCATGGGTAGCCACGGTTGATATCTACATCTACCGTGACGCCATACTTATCCGAGACAATCTTGGCATTACCTCGAAGATGGGTGTAAATACGCTCGCGCAACTCCTCCGAGAAGGTGCGCATCGTGCCCTCGGCATACGCCTTATCGGGGATGACATTCGTGGCACCATCGGCAAATATACGGCCGATAGACACCACGCCATCAGGAGTGTTGAGTGCCGTTGTGCGCACGACCATATCGGACATGGCGGTCACCGTATCGTTAATCTCGTGGCGGCGTGCAGCGTGGCCACCACGGCCGCTTACATATATGCGTATCTCGTCGTTGGATGCCATGAAGCGGCCAGGGCATATACCCACCTCACCCACCTCGAGGCGCGAATCCACATGCTCACCAATGACGGCAGCCACGTCGTAGCCCTCGAAGGGTTTTTCGTCAAGCACCTTGATAGCCCCACCTGGATTAAGCTCCTCGCCAGGTTGGAAGATAGCTATAAGCGTACCCTCAAAGTCGCGCTCGCGGTTGAGCTCACGAAGCACACCATAGAGTATAGCGGTGTGCATGTCGTGGCCGCAGGCGTGCATAACGCCCCTATTCCGTGAGCGGTACTCCACGTCGTTTAGCTCCTCTATGGGTAACGCGTCAATGTCGGCGCGTAGCACTACGGCACGACGCAGATTACCACGGCGACCCTCGATTGTAGCCAACACACCCGTGCCAGCAATCGCACGGCATGCGATACCCTCAACATGGAGAGCCTCCATGATAAGGCGCTGTGTCGCGTGCTCCTCGAACGACAGCTCGGGGTTGCGGTGTAGTGCTTGGCGTAACTCTATACTATTCATAATCTATGCTTTACGAGATTTATAGTGGCGTGCCATCTGCGCTATGCTTCGTGTATAGTCTGGCGTAGTGCCACAGCAACCACCGACGATGCTGAGTAGCCCTCGCTCGGCTGCCGTACGCAGGGTCTCGGTATGCTTCTTCGAGGTCTCAGGGTAGCGACCCTTGGCATCAGGGATGCCTGCCGAGGGTGCACAGTATGTGGGTAGCATCGTGTAGCGTGTCAGTAGCTCAAGGTTATCCACCATGCCCTTGACACCATGCGAGCAGTTGAAGCCTATGGCAAAGGGGTTAAACTTGGATACATCCTCGACATATCGCTCAATGGAGCGTCCCGAGCTTAGTAGTCCACCAATCTTCGATAGCGTGGCCGAGAAGATTATCGGGGTGTCGGGAGCTATCTCGCGACATAGCTCGGCAGCTATCTCGGCATTGCGCACATCGGTGATGCTCTCGATAAGGAAGATGTCGGCACCCTCGCGATGTAGCGCCTCGATGAGTGTGCGGTATGATGCGCGTAGCTCCTCCTCGGTGAGGTCTATGGCAAGCGATATGTTGCGTGTCGACGGGCCTATTGAGCCAGCAAGGAACACCTCCTTTTCGCACATCTCGCGTGCCTGCTTCATCGCCGCCATAGCGCCACGGACTATCTCGTCACATGGGGTGGTTATGCCACATGAGGCGAGCGATAGTGGGTCGCTGAGGAAGGTGTTAGAGGTGATGATGGTCGCCCCTGCCGCTATCGACTTTTCGTATAGTGCAACCACTATGTTGGGGTCGCTCAACGATAGTGTGTCGGGGAGGATGTCGCGGCGCGAGCCTATAAGGTTGGTGCCTATGGCCGAGTCGGTGACGATGATATGTCGCTCGAGAAGTTCTCGTAGGCGTTGCTCTACACTGTTCATAACTGACTAATGTTATTTGATTATCTCCAACTCGAAGAGCTTATTCCAATTCTTGCCCGTAACGTATACATGGCCTGTTGCGTCGTTGTAGGCGATGCCATTTAGCACGTCGGCATCAGCGTTGCCCGCCTGCGTACCCTTAAGTTCGCGTAGGTCGAGGTACGCCTCCACGATGCCCGTCGTTGGGTCGATGACAACTATCGTATTGTCGAGGTATACATTAGCCCATATCTTGCCATCTATCCACTCCAACTCGTTGATTTGCGAT
Organism: Alistipes sp.; assembly: GCA_017503575.1. Classification (GTDB taxonomy): domain Bacteria; phylum Bacteroidota; class Bacteroidia; order Bacteroidales; family Rikenellaceae; genus Alistipes. Next base: position 30,724 of record JAFVSV010000015.1, read on the forward strand.
AGCGTGCGGTTGTTATACCTCACGGTGATAGCCGCCTTGCGTGCAAAGGTCTCGGGATCTACGACATAGATATTGGGCGTACCATCTGACATGTAGAGATGCTCACCGTCGGTGGTGATGCCCCAGCCCTCGCCCGTATATGGTATGTGCTTGATAAAGTTACCCTTACTATCGTATACATAAGCCAACTTCTCTAACCATGTGAGCTGATATATCTTATCGTTGTGGTGAACGATACCCTCGCCAAAGTGGTTGTCGTCGAGCTTGTTGATAAGCTTTGTCTTACCCGTCGAGAGCTCTACGGTATGTAGCTCTGACTCACCATAGCTACCCGTACCCTCCCACATCACGCCATCGACATACTCCAAGCCCTGGGTATAGCTTGTTGTGGCGTGGGGGTACTCGGCAACGATGCGGAAACCGTAACGCTTGGGGGTCACACTCTTGCTCTTGGGCGCCTCCTCTTGACTCTTCGCACCCTTATTGTCGCTTGTCTGCTCGGTGTTGTTATTGCTACCCTGCTCGGCATCCCTACCCGACTTGCTGCCACATGCCATGAGTGCACCGCAGAGGAGCATCGCTATTGTTAGTTTCGTAATGCGCATAATATTCACTATTAATATATGGTGCAAAGATAACCATTTTTGCAGGATTTTTACTATCTTTGAGACATAATTCACAAGATTGTAATGATATACTACAAAACGGAAACGACCTCTACGAACGATGACGCACGCAGTGGCGAGTATCGTCATTTGGATGTCATCTGGGCGGAGCGTCAGCTGGCGGGACGCGGTCAGCGAGGCCATGTGTGGCACAGCAAGGAGGGCGAGAATGTCACTCTCTCGATGGTCTTGGAGCCAATGTTCGTGCCTATTGTCGAGCAGTTCTTGCTGTCGGAGATTGCCGCATTGTCGCTTGTAGACACTATGCGCGAGTATGGTGTGGAGTGCCGCATAAAGTGGACCAACGATATATATGTTGGTGATAATAAACTTGTTGGCATACTCATTGAGCACTCTCTTATGGGCGATAAGCTGAGCCGCACGATTATAGGCATCGGCCTAAATGTCAACCAGCGTAGCTTCCCCGCGGAGCTACCCAACCCCACATCCATGGCATTGGAGCGCGGTGTGATATTCGACCGTCGCGAGGTTGTCGAGGAGCTTATGCGCAATGTCGAGCGCTGGTACGAGGTGTTGGAGCGTGGCGACAAGGCCCTTGTCGAGAGTAGCTACCGTGAGCTTATGTATCATCGTGACGAGGTGCACACCTACGCCTACCCCTCGGGTGAGCACTTTCGAGCTACGCTACGCGGCGTGCGTGCCTCGGGAGAGCTACGCTTGGAGCATGAGGATGGCGTAATCCGTGAGTATGCGTTCAAAGAGGTTGAGTTCGTATTACCGCATAAAACATTATAGCTATGAGAGTTCTGCTAATAAATGGTAGCCCCCATGTCAAGGGCAACACCTACGAGGCACTAAACTGCATGGTCGAGGTCTTTGGTCAGGAGGGCGTCGACGCCGAGATTATCCATATAGGCACCCAGGCTGTGCAGGGGTGTATAGGGTGCTTCGCCTGCGCGGAGATGGGCACATGCGCCTTTGGCGACCCACTATACAAGGTGCTGGAGATGAAGGCCAAGGAGTGTGATGCCTTGGTCGTGGGCTCACCCGTATACTATGCTGGCCCCAACGGCTCGCTATGCGCCATACTCGATAGATTGTTCTTCGCCGCAGGTCGCCACCTGCAATATAAGCCCGCAGCTGCCGTCGCCGTATGTCGTCGTAGCGGTGCTACGGCAACCTTCGACAGACTAAATAAATACTTCACAATCAACAATATGCCCGTAGTATCGTCACACTATTGGAACAACGCTCATGGCCGCACGCCAGGCGAGGCACTACAAGACGAGGAGGGCATGCAGTCGCTAAGACAGTTGGCGCGCAACATGGTGTGGATGATGCGCAAGATTGCTGCCGACAACACCCCCACACCCACGCCCGAGCAGCGCGTGATGACCAACTTCATACGTTGATGACGGATAGTATTTTTCGCGTTGCAAGTAAAAAAGTTGGCTAAAATTTTTTAGTCCTACAAAAAAAATATATATTTGTGGTTGCAAAAGTGTGATAACAGAGTAGCGAAACAACAATAACAACAATTTAATACTACTTGAATTATGGCTAATGTACCTGCTAATTTGAAGTACTCTAACGACCACGAGTGGTGCCGTGTAGAGGGTGATGTTGCCGTTATCGGCATTACCGATTATGCTCAGTCACAGCTTGGTGACATCGTCTTTGTTGACGTTCCTACCGTAGGTGAGAACATCGAGGCTAACGAGGTATTCGGCTCTATTGAGGCTGTTAAGACCGTATCTGACGCATTCTCTCCAGTTAGTGGTGAGGTTCTCGAGTTCAATGAGGCTGTTGAGGCTGACTCATCGCTCGTAAACCGCGATCCTTATGGTGAGGGCTGGTTGATTAAGATTAAGATGTCTAACCCTGCTGAGGTTGACGCTCTGCTTGATGCAGCAGCTTATGAGGCTCTCATCGGCTAATTTGTTGTGATAGCGGCGTATTAGCGACGCTTCAATCAAAATCCCGAAGGCTGTACATGAAGTACAATCCTTCGGGATTCTTTATTACGAAAATCTGACTATCAACTACAAGTTGCCCAAGCGCTTGTTGGTCTTGCGGATAATCTTCATCGTCGACTTGTCCTCAACAAAGATTGAGTTCAGTCCCTGCTGCTCCTGCGCGGGGTCTCCAGTATAGTCGTCGCCCTTGGCCCAATACTCGTGGTCCTCGACATTGGTCTGGGCATAGCCACCCCAGCTCCAGAAGTTACAGCCAGCAAAGACGCCACCCTCCCTCTTCGACTTGACGATAAGGTCGAAGACGAAGGCATAGTATACATCGCGACATGTCACAGGACTCTGCTTACGAAAATCCATATTGTCGCGTGGCATGCCAAACTCCTCGACAACAACGGGCTTCTCAATCTTCTCGCCAAGCTCCAAGTGCATGTTGATATACTCCTCGGTATTTGCACACGACTGCTCGAGGTCCTCCTGCATGTGGTCGCCACGCATCCACTTCCAGTTATAGGGCCATACATGGCAGTTGATATAGGATATCTCGTCGAGGGCATGTATCTTCTCACAAAGATCCATATCCCACTCACAGCCGTAGTAGCCCTCCGAACCGGTAGATATCATGTGGTTGGGGTCGAGCTCGCGGATGAGCTTCGCCGAGGTCTCTATCCACTCGGCAAAGGCCTCCTTATTATCCTGCTCCTTGGAGCTGAAGGCGCGAGGCTCGTTGGATATCTGCCATGAGAAGATGGCGGGGTCGTCGATATACTTAATGCCTGTATATCTGTTTGTTCGGCTCACAATGAAGCGCACATGGTCGTAGAATATCTCCTTGGCACGCTCGTTACGCACGAACTCACCAGCAAAGGCGTTATACGAGAACCAACCATCGACACGAGGTACCAACACTGGCGTCTCATTAGCCCACGCCACATACTGCGTATAGCCGCCACTCCACTCCCAGGCGTTGTTGAAGTACAACACGGCGGTCATGCCACGCTTGCCAAGTTCCATCATCAAGAAGTCGAGACCCTCCAACACCGAGTCGTTATAGACACCTGGCTCGGTTTGAAGGTTAGGCTCAATCTTGCCAAGCAAGCCATTCTCGCCCTCGCCACCGATAAGTATACGGAGGTTGTCGATGCCGTTAGCCTTCATAAAGTCGAGCTCCTTGCAGAGACGCTCGCGGTTGCCACCCTCACCCTCCGAGCCGAGGATAGCACCATACCAGAAGTTGGTGCCTACGAAGTAGTAGGGCTTGCCGTCGCGCATGAACTGACCATCCTCAACGGTGATTATAGAGTTGTTCTTAGGCGATTTAGCCTCGGCAGAGGTGGGCGCTACGACGAACGCCATAAGGAGCGCGAGGCTCAATAGGGTAAAAACTCGCTTCATTTACTTTTTTTGGTTTTTGTTTTCGGTTATACTTACTTTATTTAATGTCAATTACTACAAGTTCGCTATTCGAGCCTATGCGGAAGGGAGGCCCCCACAACGATAGTCCCGACGAGACGTAGGCATGCGTATGGCTCCACTTACGATAGCCGTGACTCTGGTCATACATTATGTCGGTAGCCCAATTAAGAGGCCACACCTGACCGCGGTGCGTATGTCCCGAGAGATGTATGTCGACTCGCAGCCTGTCGCTCGTGGCTATGTCGTAGGGCTGGTGGTCAAGCACCACTGTGGGTAGCTTACTATTGGCATTCATCAGTAGCGAGTCCAACGGCTTACGGCGCTTATTAAACCTATCGTCACGCCCAACGAGCTGTATGCCCGAGCGAAGTGTCACCACGCTATCTCGTAGCACAACAATAGGGCTCTGGGCTATATGCTCCACACAGTGCGTTATGCCACTTATATACTCGTGGTTGCCCGGTACCATGTATATACCCTCGGGGGCGTTGATACGCCTCATCTCCTCGAGCATATCTCCCTCAATGACAGGCGCTATGCTATTATCTATAAGGTCGCCGACGATGACTACGACATCGGGGTTTTGGCTATTTATCATATCGACATATCGTGCGAGGTCCTCGCGGTCGGTACCATAGCCGAGGTGCACATCGCTGATGGCAACCATGCGGCATGTTCCACCCTCTATTGGCTTATCAATGTCTATTGTCAGATGCTCAGTACGCGGCATGCGATAGTTTATATAGCCATATATCATCAGTGCAGAGGTTATCGCCAAGGCGTACCACACGCCATGTTGCAGCGAGGGGATAAAGTGGTGCAAGATGTCGAAGAGTGCCAACGACAGCACCATATACAACATAAAGACCAACCACACCGAGCCCACGGCGAAGAGCGCATGTGACAGCCAAGAGGGGAGAGCACCATCGCGCAGGCCTATGGCGATAAAGAGCGATAGCGAGGCTATCCAGAAGAGCAGCGTGAAGGTGATGCGCAGCGATAGCGGCATCCAGGCAAGCTCCTGCAAAAGCCTCCAATATAGATAACCATTGCTACCCAAGTATACCAACAACATAGCTAACCACGCCCACATCATAATCACTAACCCTTTATCTCGTTAACTTCACAAATTACAGACTACACAACACCATCCCACTACGCCTCGACCTTTGCCGTAAGTCCACGCTTGGCGGCCTCCGCCTCCATAAGACGGTAGGCGGCATCGTAGTCGTTTGGGATGACGCCATCAAGGATAGCATCCTTGATGACCTCCTTAATCTCGCCAATAATGGCGCATGGTGGCAGACCGTATATCTTCATTATCATATCGCCCGTGATGGGTGGCTGGAAGTTGCGTATGCGGTCTCGCTCCTCGAGGTCGTGCAACTTGCTTCTAACGAGCTGATAGTTTCGCAGATATCGCTGTACCTTGCTATCAATACCCGAGGTGATATCAGCTTCACAGAGCATCATCAGCTTCTCGATATCGTCGCCCGCTTCGAAGAGCAGACGGCGCACTGCCGAGTCGGTCACGAGGTCCTCCGAGAGGACTATGGGGCGCATGTGTAAGAATACCATCTTCTGCACAAAGCGCATAGGCTCGCTCAATGGTAACTTAAGGCGTCGGAATATCTGTGGCACCATCTTCGAGCCCACGGCCTCATGTTGGTGGAATGTCCACCCTTGGCGTGCATCGTAGGCCTTTGTCGAGGGCTTACCTATGTCGTGGAGCAGTGCCGCCCAGCGAAGCCACAGGTCGTCGCTCTTCTTTGCCAAGTTATCTAACACCTTGAGCGTATGCTCTAAGTTATCCTTATGGGCATGCTTGCCGCGACGTTCGACACCCGACATCGCCTCAAGCTCGGGAAGTACATACTTCAACAACCCCGAGTGGTGCATAAGCATGATGCCTATGGAGGGCACAGGCGATGCCATAATTTTATTTAGCTCGGTGGTGATGCGCTCGCGCGATACTATCTTAATTCGCTCCGCCTGGCGCACAATGCCATCGAACGTATCGTCGTCTATGTCGAAGCCCAACTGCGATGCAAACCTCACGGCACGCATCATGCGCAACGGGTCGTCCGAGAAGGTCTTGTCTGGCTCACAGGGGGTGCGTATAATGCAATCCTCGAGGTCGTCCAAGCCGTCGAATGGGTCGACAAGCTCACCAAAACGCGCCTCATTGACACACCACGCCATGGCGTTGATTGTAAAGTCGCGGCGGCGCTGGTCATCCTCCAACGTGCCACTCTCCACAATGGGGTTGCGCGAGTTGTGCACATAGCTCTCCTTACGAGCACCCACGAACTCAACCTCGGTATCTCCCCAGCGGAGCATCGCCGTGCCATAGGTCTTAAATATCGAGACCTTAACGTTCAGCTCTCGACCCAACGCCTCGGCAACCTCGATGCCACTGCCCACAACCACGATGTCGATATCCGACGAGGGGCGACGCAGGTAGTAGTCGCGCACGAAGCCACCGACAGCATAGGCCTCGACGCCCAAGCGGTCAACAACGCGTGTTATATGTTTGAATACAGGGTGCTTAAGCGGTGCAATCATTATTTCTCACAATTATTAGCGCGACGTATGCAGCGCTGATATATCTCCACGGTGTTCTCCAAACCCCAGTAGAGGGCATCACTGATAAGAGCGTGACCAATAGAGACCTCATCGACCCATGGTATGCGCTCGATGAAGTATTGCAAATTCTCGGTATTGAGGTCGTGGCCAGCATTTAGGCCAAGACCCACACGACGCGCCTCCTCGGCAGCAGCAACGTATGGGGCAATTGCCGCCTCACGGTCCTTGGCATAGCCTGCGGCATAGGCCTCGGTATATAGCTCTACGCGGTCGGCACCACACTCCTTGGCTGCTGTGACCATCTCGACAACGGGGTCAACAAAGATAGATACGCGAATGCCAGCCTTATGGAAACGCTCGGCCATTGAGCGCAGATAGTCGCGATGCTTGATGGTATCCCAACCTGCCGATGAGGTTATGGCATCCTCGGCATCGGGGACAAGGGTCACCTGCGCTGGGCGCACCTCCTCAACAAGCTCACAGAAGCTCTCGATGGGGTTACCCTCGACATTGAGCTCGGTGGTGATATTCGCCTTGAGCTCCCTAACATCGGAGTAGCGAATATGGCGAGCATCGGGGCGTGGATGTACGGTGATACCATCGGCACCAAACTGCTCGATATCGAGAGCTGCCTTGAGGAGATTAGGCATATTTCCGCCTCGCGAGTTGCGAACAACGGCAATCTTATTTACGTTTACGCTTAATTTTGTCATAATTTTCTTATCTTTGCAGTAGCAAAGTTACGATAATTTTTCATTTTGTTGCAATGAACATTATACTTTTTTCGCGCAAGCAGGTTAACCATCGCCCCGAACAGCTATCGACAATGCTCGACACGATAGCTCGTTTAGGCACAGATTACACTATAAATGAGGACTTTGCATCAGATATAGATGCGCTCCTCGGCATAGCAATAGATGGCTCACATCGCTTCAGTGGCGAGATAGTCCCAACGGGTGATGATGTTGTTATCACATACGGTGGTGACGGCACACTGCTCGAGGCAGTTGGCCTTCTACCAAATTTCTCCATTCCCGTTGTTGGCATCAACTGTGGAAGATTGGGCTATTTGACTGTCGACGATGGCGATGGTATAGAGGCTCTTTTGGAGCGTATTGTACGTCGCGAAGTACCCACCGAGCAGCGCGGAATGTTAAGCATCGAGGGCGTCGCATCGGACAATGGCAGATGTCTGGCACTCAACGAGGTAGCCATACATCGTCACGGCGCAACGATGATATCAATCGAGGCACTTATCAACAACGACCCTGTGGCCACCTACCATGGCGATGGTCTTGTTGTCTCAACACCCACAGGCTCAACGGCATACTCGCTCAGCGCAGGAGGTCCCATCGTCGACCCGACGTGCCGCTGTTTTGTGCTCTCACCATTGGCGCCACACAACCTTACTATGCGACCTATTGTTGTTCCCGACAGCAACACTATCACACTACGTCTACATGCCCGCGGCGGCGAGGCCTTTCTCTCGGCAGATAACCGCACATATACCCTCGCTGACGGCGCAACAATACGACTGCGATTGGCAGATGAACGCCTTATTTTAGCTACGCCACATAATAATACGTTCTACGACACGTTAAGAAAAAAGATGATGTGGGGCGTCGATAATCGCTAAAAATAGCGATAAATATGCCATTTTGGGCTCGCATCTAAAAGTTTGAATATCAACCAATAACGTGCGTATGACGCGCACACATGAGCAAAATTCCACGTTCGATATTGTGAATTGTGGATTTTATTGCTTACATTTGCAAGTTATTATGAGTGAAAAAAGAGCCATACCCGAACATGTCGCCATCATCATGGATGGCAACGGCCGCTGGGCAAAGCAGCACGGCAAGGAGCGCTACGAAGGTCACATCGCAGGTGTCGAGTCGGTGCGTGCCGTAGTGCGTGCCGCAGCGCGCAACGGTGTGAAGTGGCTCACGCTATATGTCTTCTCAACCGAGAATTGGGGACGCCCCGCAGCCGAGGTTGAGGCCATCATGGAGCTCTTCTGCAAGAGCGTCATAGGCGAGTGCGACGACCTAAAGCAGCAGGGGGTGAGCGTCCGCATCATCGGCGAGCGCACACACTTCTCGCAGCGTGTTCTCGAGATGATAGACCATATCGAGAGCTACACCAAGGGTGGCGAGCGCCTTACATTAGTCTTGGCATTCAACTACTCGTCGCGACGCGAGATAGCGTTGGCCATGCAGCATATAGCCACGAAGGTGGAGCGTGGCGAACTTAAGGCGGAGGATATCGACGACAGCGTTATCGCCGACAACCTTATGACGCGAGGCATGCCCGACCCCGACATGATAATACGCACCAGCGGAGAGTGCCGCCTAAGCAACTTCCTACTTTGGCAGGCATCCTACGCCGAGTTCTACTTCCCCGAGGTGTTGTGGCCCGACTTTACGGAGACGGAGTTCGACAAGGCACTCAAGGTATATGCAGGTCGTGACCGTCGTTACGGTCTTGTGACAGATGAAAACTAAGCTACGATGAGAGAGATTAAGATACTATTTATCACCCTTGTGGCGGTATTTGCCAGCGTGGCAACGGCAGAGGCACAGGAGCCCTCGCGCCAGTACACCATCGGTGATGATACAAATAACCAGATTAGCGACACCTTAGACTTCGACCTCAACGCACCGGTGATGACCGATGGCGATGGCACGTTGTACTACATCCGCAAGATTAATCTTCACGGTGTCAAGTATCTAAATCACGACATCCTCAAGCAGTCGGCAGGCCTTATCGAGGGCGACTCAATATATCTGCCCAGCACATTTATCTCGAACGCCATGCACCGTCTGTGGGCACCACGCTACTTCTCCGACATACAGATTGGCGCAACCATCGAGGGTGACTCACTCGACTTGGAGGTATTCCTCAAGGAGCGTCCCCGCATTCTCACATGGAGGTTTGAGGGTGTGTCGAAGAGTAAGGCCGAAGATTTGCGCGACGAGGTGCTTAAGCTACGTCGTAACACCGAGCTCTCGGACTACGTTATCGACAAGAACGTAAAGCTTATCAAGGAGCACTACGCATCAAAGGGCTTCAGAACGTGTGAGGTCGACGTGCGCCTTACGAACGATACCATCTACGAGCAGTGTGTGAATGTGACATTCGCCATTGACCGTGGCCCCAAGGTGCGCGTTGGCGAGATTAACTTCAGCGGCAACGAAGCGTTTGACGACAAGCGTCTACGCCGCACATTCAAGAAGACACACCAGAAGAGCATCCTCTTCTTCCAGAACAGAAAGCTCAACGAGGAGGATTATGAGGCAGATAAGGAGCTTCTGCTCGACTTCTACAACTCGCGAGGCTACCGTAACGCCACCATCGTTCGCGACTCGGTATGTGTGATTGACGATGCTACGCTCGGCATCCACATCGAGGTTGACGAGGGCAATCAGTTCTATATTCGCAACATCAACTGGGTGGGTAACTCGGTATATAACACCGAGTACCTCAACAACCTGCTCGGCATACACTCTGGCGACATCTACGACAAGAAGTCGATGCACAAGCGTCTGGGCATCGGCAAGGAGATGAACCCCGAGGAGATGTCAATATCGTCGCTCTACCAGAATAACGGCTACCTCATGTCGCAGATTGAGCCTGCCGAAATTGTCGTAGGCCCCGACTCACTCGACTTGGAGATTCGCGTATTCGAGGGTAAGCCATTTACCATCAACAACGTGGGCATCTCTGGTAATATGCGTGTCGACGACGAGGTTATCCGCCGTGAGCTATATGTTCGTCCTGGCGAGCTCTATAACCGCGCCCTCCTGATGCAGACCATGCGTACGCTGATGGGCATGGGACACTTCGACGAGCAGGCCATAATGCCCGATATACAGCCCGTCACCGACGAGCTTGTGGATGTCAACTGGCCACTTCAGGAGAAGGCGTCCGACCAGTTTAATATCGCTGGTGGTTGGGGTTCTGGCACCTTTGTGGGCTCTATCGGCGTTACGCTCAACAACCTCTCGATACGCAACTTCTTCAAGAAGGGCGCATGGCGACCCTATCCTTCGGGACAGAACCAGCGTCTTCAGATATCGGGACAGACAAACGGTACATACTACAAGGCGTTGTCGTTGAGCTTCACCGACCCATGGCTTGGAGGTCGCCGTCCTAACTCGTTCTCCGTATCGGGATATATCTCGGAGCAGAATAACGCCTACTATGTATGGCAGAATGCCACTATGCACTACCGCTCCATGGGTCTTGCCGTGGGCTTTGGTAAGCGTCTTCAGTGGCCCGACCCATACTTCACCTTCTATGGTGAGTTAGGCTACCAGCGCTATGGTCTTAAGGGCTGGAACTCGTTTATCATCAGCGATGGTGTTTCTAACACCCTATCTCTCAAGCTCGTGTTGCAGCGCTCATCTGTCGATGCACCATTCTTCTCGCGCTCGGGCTCGGAGTTTACATTATCGGTGCAGGCGACACCTCCATTCTCGTTGTGGGATGGCAAGGACTACGCCTCAACGGAGCTTAGCGACCAGGATCGCTACCGCTGGATTGAGTACCACAAGTGGTTGCTTAAGGGTCGTTGGTACTTCCCACTCACGCGCAACCAAAACCTTGTGCTTATGCTTGGCGCTGAGATGGGTTACTTGGGTCACTACAACAAGAATAAGATATCGCCCTTCGAGCGTTTCGAGATTGGTGGTGACGGTATGACGGGCTACAACATCTATGGTGTCGACATCATCTCGATGCGTGGTTATGAGGATGGAGCCCTCGACCCATCGAACTACTACTCTGTGGCATATAACAAATACACCGTGGAGTTGCGCTACCCCGTTATCCTAAAGCCTAACTCGTCGATATATGTTCTCGGCTTCTTGGAGGGTGGTAACGGCTTTAACTCGTGGAAGGAGTTCTCTCCATTTAAGATTAAGCGCTCGGCAGGTTTCGGCGTGCGCCTCTACCTCCCTGTTGTCGGCATGTTGGGTATCGACTGGGGTTATGGTTTCGACCCCGCCTTTGGCCAGTCCAAGCCAAGTGGCTCGCAGTTCCACTTTGTCATGGGTCAGCAGTTCTAATAGTTTAGAGTGTTACGATGGCAATAAATTTGAGATGTTAAACGCTATATAAACAGAACCTTAAATTTTAAGCACTATGAAAAAGATGATTCTCACGCTTGTATTAGCGATTATGACCGCAGGCATCGCCTCGGCACAGAACTATATGGTTGTGGATAGCGAGAAGATTTTTAAGTCTATCAGCTCGTATAACACCGCACTGGATAGCCTTGAGAAGCTTGCCGAGCAGTACCAGCAGCAGGTAGACGCCAAGTTTGCAGAGGTGGAGCAGCTCTACAATAGCTACATGCAGCAGCGTGCCTCGCTCAACGAGAGCTACCGCCAGCAGTATGAGCAGATGATTTTGCAGAAGGAGGCCGAGGCTACCGAGTACCAGGAGTCGCTGTTTGGCACCGAGGGCGAGCTTATGAAGAAGCGTATGGAGCTTATCCAGCCTATCCAGCAGCGCGTATTCTCGACTATCGAGAGCTTCTCGAAGCAGTATGGCTACGACCTTGTTATCGACATCTCAGCAAACCCAACAATCCTCTACTACTCGTCGAAGGTAGACTTCACCGAGAGGATTATCAGCGCCCTAAAATAATTGAAATAACGAATTTTAATTGAATATAAATTATTGATGATGAAGAAGTTTTTGAAACTGACCCTCGCCTTGGTGTTCGTTCTTGGAGCATCGTCGGCGTCAGCGCAGAAGTTAGCTCGCGTAGATCTTGCAGCAATCGTTCCCAACATGTCGGAGTACACCGAGGCTGTCACCAACCTCGAGGCTCTTGGCAAGGAGCTCTCAACACAGCTCGAGCAGATGCAGGTGGAGCTCAACAACAAGTACGCAGAGTATGAGAAGAGTGTCGCAACATTCAGCGACTCGGTACGCCAGATGAAGGAGCGTGAGCTTATGGACATGCAACAGCGCCTATCGGATATGCAGCAGATAGCACAGCAGGATATCCAGAAGAAGGAGGCCGAGTTGATGAATCCTATCTATGAGAAGGCTAATGCCGCTGTCGATAAGGTTGCAAAGGCTGGTGGCTACGCCGTAGTCTTCAGCACCGCTGGCGACCAGGCAGCATCAGCAGGCTTGGCATACTTCGACCCCGCACAGGTTAAGGATATCACCGCCGAGGTTAAGAAGGAGCTTGGCATTGCCGACGCAAAATAGTCGATAGCAGAGTTATTAATTACAATCTGGGGGGGTGACTAATAAGTAATTAGCCATCCCCGTTTTTTTGAAGCTGAATAGTATGGCAGAGGAGTTTATTGTCGCCACGGGCGATAAATGTGCAAAATATGAGCTGCTCTATCGGCAGGTCGAGGCCCTCACCGAGGGCGAGGGTGATACAATCGCCAATATGGCAAATGTCGCCGCAATGATAGATGCTACGTTTCACTTCTGGTGGACGGGCTTCTATCGTGTTGTGGGCAAAGAGCTTGTGTTGGGACCCTTCCAAGGGCCTGTGGCATGTAGCCGCATAGCCTATGGGCGTGGTGTATGTGGCACAGCGTGGCGCGAGGGGAGGACAATTGTTGTCGAGGATGTCGATAAGTTCGAGGGGCATATAGCATGCAGCAGCGCCTCACGCAGCGAGATTGTCGTGCCAATCATTAAGGAGGGTGCTGTTGTTGCAGTATTGGATATAGATAGCGAGCATTTGGCGATGTTCGACAATATGGATCGTGAGTGGCTCGAGCGCATCGTGGCACTACTATGATGCTCACATGGCACTACAACGACAACGCCCGTTTCAAAAAAATATCTCTTAAAATCCTTCAGGATATGTACTTCGTTCGGCATAACGAGGGCAGATAGCTAATTGTAGCATCACACAACGAAGTCGTATGTAATCGTCTAAAGACGATATGGGCAAATGGGTATTATTACCCCTTTTTATGAAAAAATGGCGATAATATTTTCATCTGTTGGATTTTTTTTATATCTTTGACAATTGATGCAAAACCCTGTGAAAACAGAATAAAATCTAATATAAACCTAAAACAATAACGATATGAGAAAACTACTTCTCGGTGACGAGGCTATCGCACAGGCCGCCATTGACTCTGGTCTTTCGGGCGTCTATGCATATCCTGGTACTCCGTCTACCGAAATTACCGAATTTATTCAGCTCCGTGAGGAGAAGCGTGGCGAGACTGCAGATAAGATTTTCTGCCGTTGGGCTACTAACGAGAAGACAGCCATGGAGGGCGCTCTCGGTATGTCATACATGGGCAAGCGTGCACTTGTATGTATGAAGCATGTTGGTATGAACGTTGCTGCCGACCCATTTGTTAACTCTGCAATGACAGGCGTTAATGGTGGTTTGGTTGTTGTTGCTGCCGACGACCCATCAATGCACTCATCACAGAACGAGCAGGACTCTCGCTTCTATGGTAAGTTCGCCCTTATGCCCATCTTCGAGCCCTCATCACAGCAGGAGGCTTACGAGATGACACGCGCCGCTTTCGAGCTCTCGGAGGCTGTTAAGCTCCCCGTATTGATGCGTGTCACAACCCGCATGGCGCACTCGCGTGCCGTAGTAAACATCACCGACGAGCCTCGCAAGCAGAACGAGATTAACCGTCCTGAGGATGTACGTCGTTGGATCTTGCTCCCCGCCTTCGCAAAGAAACGCTATGTGGAGCTTCTCGCACAGCAGGATGACCTCCTCAAGGCATCTGTTGAGTCGAAGTTCAACTGGTACAAGAAGGGCTCAACTCCAGAGCGCGGTGTCATCACAACAGGTATTGCGTACAACTACTACATGGAGAATGTAGCCAACGCCGAGGAGCGTAGCATCTTGAAGATATCGCAGTATCCTCTACCCGTAGCTCTCATCGAGAAGATGGTTGAGGATGGCGCAAAGGAGATCCTCGTCATGGAGGAGGGCCAGCCCGTTGTTGAGGAGATGGTACGCGCCATCGTGCCTTCGACCGTCGAGGTTAAGGGCCGTCTTACGGGTGACCTCCCACGCGTAGGCGAGCTCACTCCCGACAGCGTACGCGCATCGCTGGGCATGCTTGCATTGGAGAACCTCGAGGCTGACGACATCGTTGTAGCACGTCCACCCGCATTGTGCCAGGGTTGCGGCCACCGCGATATGTACAAGGCGTTGAACGAGGTTGCTGCCGAGTATGAGAATCCCCGTATCTTCGGTGATATCGGCTGCTACACTCTCGGTGCACTGCCTCCATTCCAGGCTCTTCACGCCTGCGTAGAGATGGGTGCTTCAATCACCATGGCCAAGGGTGCTTCGGATGCTGGTCAGTTCCCCGCATTCGCAGTTATCGGCGACTCTACATTTACTCACTCGGGTATAACAGGTCTTTTGGACTGCGTTAACTCGAACGCAAATGTCGTTGTCATCATCTCGGATAACCTCACCACAGGTATGACCGGTGGTCAGAACTCGGCTGGTACAGGCAAGCTCGAGGATATCTGCCGTGGCGTGGGTGTTCACCCCGACCATGTACGCGTCGTAGTACCCCTCCCAAAGAACATGGAGGAGATCAAGGGTATCTTGCGCGAGGAGATCGAGTACAAGGGTGTATCTGTTGTAATCCCTCGTCGTGAGTGTATCCAGACTGCAAAGCGTCACGCAAAGGCTCGCGCAGCAGCAAAGAAACAGTAAGTCCGCTAACAACAAAAACGAAACTATCATGAAGAAAGATATTATTTTGGCAGGCGTCGGCGGACAGGGTATTCTGTCGATTGCTACGGTCATTGGCGAGGCAGCTATGGCCGAGGGTTGGAACATCAAGCAGGCAGAGGTTCACGGCATGAGCCAGCGTGGTGGCGACGTGCAGAGTAACCTACGTCTCTCAACAGAGCCTATCGCCTCGGACCTTATCGCCAAGGGTGGTGCCGACATCATCATCTCGTTGGAGCCTATGGAGTCACTTCGCTACCTCTCATACCTCAAGAAGGATGGCTGGGTGGTAACATCTAACGTGCCATTCATCAACATCCCTAACTATCCCAACGAGGAGGAGCTAAACAAGCACCTCGCTCAGTTGCCAAACTGCGTGTCGCTCAACGTTGAGGAGCTCGCTAAGGAGGCTGGTGCCCCACTGCAGGCTGCCAACATGGTTCTCTTGGGTGCTGCCATACCTATGCTCGACATCGAGTTCGAGAAGATAGAGGCAGGTATACGTCGTATCTTCGCTCGTAAGGGCGAGGAGGTTATCGAGAAGAACCTCGCTGCTGTGCGTGCTGGTTATGAAAAGTCAATCAAAAGATAGTGCCACCATGGATAGACCATTAGATAAGCAGACTGTCGATAACATCTGTATCGCCAACGGCTTGCGCAACGCCAAGGAGCTTGGTGCTGCATCTATCCGTCAGTTCGTTAGCGTCGTTAAGGATATCGAGGCTAAGACCGGCATTGAGTATATCCGCATGGAGATTGGCGAGCCAGGCCTTCCTGCCGAGATGATAGGCATCGAGGCGGAGCACGAGGCGTTGCTCGCTGGCGTAGGCTCAAAGTACCCACTTATCACAGGTATCGAGCCCCTCACAAAGGAGGCATCGCGCTTCGTCAAGGCATTCATCAACCTCGACATCCCTCCCATGTGCTTCGTGCCTACGGTAGGCTCTATGCAGGGTGCCTTCGCCACGTTCTTGGCCCTCACGCAGATGCGTAAGGACCGCGATACTATCCTCTTTATAGACCCTGGCTTCCCCGTACAGAAGTCGCAGTGTAAGGTGCAGGGCGTGCGTATCGAGTCATTCGATGTCATCGACTACCGCGGCAAGAAGCTCGAGGAGAAGCTCGAGGAGATACTCTCTACAGGTCGTATTGCAGGTATGATATACTCGAACCCCAACAACCCTACATGGATGTGTCTCAACGACGAGGAGCTCGAGATTATCGGCCGCATGGCTACCAAGCACGACGTCATCGTTGTCGAGGACTTGGCATACCTCAACATGGACTTCCGCGAGGATCGCTCGAAGCCATTTGAGCCACCATACCAGCCTTCGGTAGCTCGCTATACGAACAACTGCCTACACCTCTTGTCGGGCTCAAAGATGTTCTCGTATGCTGGTCAGCGTATCGCTGTTGTGGCTATGAACCCCGCCTTGGCTGAGCGCTGCTATGAGGGCTTCGCCGAGCGTTATGGCAACGATGGTCAGTTCCGCCGTAACTTCATCTTCAACATCCTCTATGTATTGTCATCGGGCGTGCCTCACTCGGCACAGTATGCCCTTGCTGCCATGTTCCGCGCAGCATCGGATGGTCGCCTCGACTTCGTGGGTCACACCCGCGAGTATGCACGTCGCGCAGCACGCGTAAAGGAGATTATGGTGAAGAATGGCTTCCACATTGTATACGATAAGGATTGTGAGCAGGAGGTTAGCGATGGCTTCTTCTTCACCTTCGGATACAAGGATATGACAGGCGAGCAGCTTATCAACAAGCTTATCTACTACGGTATTTCGGCTATCACACTCGCTCCTACGGGTAGCTCTCGTGAGGGCTTGCGAGGCTGTGTGTCGATGATTTCGGACTACCAGTACGACGAGCTTGACAAGCGTCTACACCTCTTCTCACAGGATTATTAATAAATATTGGGCTGCCCGCTTAGGACAGCCCTTTATAAACAAAGTGAATATAATATGAAATTAGTTAGTGCGGCAGAAGCCGTGAAACTTATCAAGTCGGGCGACTCGGTGTTCATCCAGGGCTCGACCTCTATCCCCGAGGTGTTGGTACAGGCCATGACAGACCGAGCACCCGAACTTCGCGATGTCAAGGTCTACTCGGCTTTTGCCATCGGTCGCTTCGATGCCCCCTACGCTAAGGCAGAGCTTCGCGACTCGTTCGAGCCATTGAGCTTCTTCGTTGCCAACAACCTGCGTAACGCCATCAAGGAGGGTGTGGCACAGACAATCCCCGCATTCCTTGGTGAGATACCATTCCTCTTCCGCTCGGGTCAAGTGCCCTTGGATGTGACACTTCTCAACGTCTCTGAGCCTGACGAGGAGGGCTACTGCTCGTATGGTATATCTGCCGACCTCGCATTCTCGGCTGCCGAGTGCTCAAAGACAATCATCGCACAGGTGAATAAGTATATGCCTCGCACCTTTGGTGACCCCGTAATCCATGTCTCAAAGATTGACGCCATGGTACGCGGCGACGAACCACTTGTCGAGGTGCCTACTGTTGTGCCTAACGACGTAGAGCGTCGCATAGGTAACTTCATCGCTGCCGAGATTCCCGATGGCGCGACGTTGCAGATTGGCGTAGGCGGCATTCCCAACGCTGTGCTCGACGCCTTGCAGGGACATAAGCACCTCGGCCTACATACCGAGGCTATGACCGACGGCGTGGTGCCCCTCATCCAGAAGGGTATCATCGACAACTCGCTCAAGAAGATATATCCTGGTCAGTCGGTAGCCTGCTTGTGCCTTGGTAGCCAGCGTCTGTACGACTACTTGGATGGTAACCGCGACGTTGTCATCCGCGATGTGGCATGGACCAACGACCCACAGAACATACGCCAGAACCCCAAGGTGATGGCCGTGAACTCGGCTATCGAGATTGACCTTACGGGACAGATTTGTGCCGACAGCATTGGCGAGCGCATCTTCTCGGGCGTAGGTGGCCAGCACGACTTTATGTATGGCGGTGCCTTGTCGGAGGGCGGCAAGTGTTTCATCGCTCTACCCTCAATCACCAACAAGGGACAGTCGAAGATTGTGCCTACACTAACGAAGGGTGCAGGTGTTGTTACCACACGCTTCCAGGCGCAGTACATCGCCACAGAGCACGGCATTGTCTACTTGCGTAATAAGTCATTGGCAGAGCGTGCCAAGCTGCTTATCTCGGTTGCCGACCCATCGGTTAGAGAGGATTTGGAGCGTGCTGCTGTCGAGCGCTTCGGCATCGGCTTCTTGCGTTGCAGGGTATAACGATATTAGCTAATAAGTGAGGGGTACCAAGTCATTTGGCACCCCTCATATTTTTTTTGCACACCCCTCTACCGACGCTTCGAGAAGAGTAACATCCCGAGCATCGTCAGCGCGGCGTTAAGCACAATTATCTCGTAACTGAACTCATAGCCCGAGAGCCACTCATCGGAGTGCGTAGCGACGATATAACAAATTATGGGTGAGGCGATAGCAATTATGGGCACTGCGCGTTCCTTAACACGACGCTTGCAGAGCATACCGAAGAGGAACATGCCGAGTAGTGGTCCGTATGTATAGCTCGCCATGGTAAAGATGAGCGTTATGACGCCGCCAGCACTAAACTCGTAGAAGAGGATGATGATAAGCGCCATCACAATGGCAATGGTCGTATGTGACCCACGACGCATCCTACCCACCGTGGCATCATCCCTCCTACCACCACCGAGGATGTCGAGCGTAAACGAGGTGGTGAGAGCCGTAAGTGCCGAGCCCGCAGCCGAGTAGGTCGAGGCTACAAGGCCGAGGACGAAAAGCACGCCAACAACCACGGGCAGACCGCACTGCGTGGCAACATAGCCAAATAGGTCGTCACCACGCGCCACCTGCACAGCACCCTCACCGTCGACAAGAGGCATGGCGCCACCTGTTGCCACCAACCCCCTATCTGCAACAAAGAGATAGAGCAGTGCTCCCAACAGCAAGAAGAGGGTGATGACAACAACCTGAACAGCAATAGATAGCATCAAACTGCGCTTGGCATCGCGCTCCGAGCGACACGACAACACCGTCTGCATCATATCCTGGTCCATGCCCGTCATGGCGACAACAAGGAAGATGCCAGCGATAAACTGCTTCCAGAAGTAGCGTCTATCCAGCGCATCGTCCATAAATATAGTCTCGGAGAGCTCCGACGAGCCTATCTGTGACATGGCATCGCCAAGCGATATGCCCATGCCCTTGATGATGAAGAGTATGGCAGCAATGATGCTACCAACCATAACAATACTCTTAACGAACTCCACCCACACCACCGAACGCACACCACCACGACGCGTATATAGCCACACCAACATCATCATAATGAGTGCATTGATGGCAAATGGGACACCTAACGAGTCAAAGAGCAGCGCCTGCAACACCACACATATAACATACGCGCGAAGCGAGGCGGCAAGGATTTTAGATACGAAGAAGAGCCATGCTCCTGTGCGATGTGTCGTAACACCAAAGCGGTGGTCGAGGTACTCGTATAGCGACACCACGCCATGGCGATAGTATAGGGGCACCAGCACAAAGGCGATAATCGCATAGCCCACGACAAAGCCGAGGGTTGTTTGCAGATAGGAGAAGCCGTCGACAAGCACCGTGCCTGGCACCGAGATATAGGTTACACCCGACATGGCAGCACCCACCATGGCCACCGCTGCAACCATGCGTGGTGTGCGGCGACCACCAGTAAAGAATGTCGCATTATCGCTACGGCGTGACGCCAACCACGACACGACGAAGAGTATGGCAATGTAGCCTACAAGGGTGAGTATGATGAGCCCCGTCGACATCGCAGACTACTCGACACTGAGACCAAGAGCACGGATATACTCCTTGTCAATTGAACAATTCTCGAACTTGACAGCCTCGATAAGGCCATCAAGAGCACCCTGAAGTAGTTCCATGCCACCGACACTCTCCCTCACCTCGCGTATCTGCTGGTAGCTCTCACGCGACGACTCGGCAAAGAGGATTACTGCCTCCCACGCCTTGGGAGCAGCGAAGCCTACCCATGATGAGCCACCTATCTTCTTGTATGGCCAGAAGGTGTAGCCTATGTTATTCTCCTCCATGGTGCGGCAGAACTCAGCCATCCACTCGTAGGTGTTGTGGCCTATCTCGCCCATGTACATAGGGCGGTTTACCTTGTCGCGGAAGTCGATAAACGAGCGTATGGCATCTGCCGAGGTACCTCCACCATAGCGATGACATGTGTACATAACCTGCTCGTCGAAGTTGCAATCGTCTAAAGGCTCGAAGTTGCCGTTCCACTGTGCGCCACCGAGCATCACAATATGGTAGGGGTCGCTCTCGCGAATGGTATCGAAGCCCAAGCGGTAGAGCGCCTTGAGCTTGCTGTTGAGCATCTCCATGTCGTCGCCGAAGTATGGTGCAATAGGCTCATTAAGAAGGTCGTAGCCCAATACCACAGGCTCATTTTTATAGTGGTCGGCAATGCGACGCCAGATGTCGGCATAGAGAGCCTGACTCGCCTCACACACCAACAACCATGGATAGCCATACGAGTCGTCGATGTTATCGCCCGTCTGACCGCCTGGCGCATCGTGCATATCGAGAATTACATATAGCCCATACTTGCGACACCACTCCACAACTTTGTCTATGCGCTCGAAGCCATCCTGATTGGCCGTAAGACCCATGTAGTCCTCGTTGGTAAATAGCTTATAGTGGAAGGGTATGCGGATGGTGTTGGCACCCGTCGAGGCGATAAAGGCGATATCGGCCTCGGTGATATAGTTATCCTTGAACTGCGCCCAGAAGATATCCGTGGCATAGGGGCCCACAGCCTCGCGTAACATCTCGTCTATAAAATGTGCCGAGTTAACGCGTTTGAAACCAAACATATACCCCTCGGGATTTAGCCAGTTGCCGAGGTTTGTGCCGCGGATGAATAGTCGCTCGCCATTAGGCTCAATGAGGTTTGTGCCATCGACACGCACAACATCGTCGATACCAATCCTCAATGGCTCGCTACGCTGCACACCGCGCGAAGTGCCGCACGCCACCATCATCAATAGCGCGACGGTAATAACAAATAATCGTTTCATAAAGTTAAGATGTTAGTCGTCTACAAGTTGTACGCCTTGCAGAATCGCGCCACGGCATCTGCAACACGCTCGCCATCAAGGGCTGCCGAGATGATACCACCAGCATATCCTGCACCCTCACCCGCGGGGAAGAGGCCCTCAACCTGTGTGTGCATAAGTGTCTCACTGTCACGCGGTATGCGTACGGGTGTCGATGTTCGTGACTCCACGCCCACGACGATAGCCTCGTCCGTGACGAAGCCGCGCATCTTACGGCCGAAGGTCGCAATACCCGAGCGCAGACGCTCCGCGATAACCTCGGGCATCCACCTGTCGAGGCGCGAGGGCTCGATGCCAGGCACATACGATGTGCGAGGCAGGCTCTTCGACTCGCGACCAGTGACGAAGTCCGAGACGCGCTGTGCCGGTGCTACCTGACGCGCTCCGCTATTCTCGCGTGCGAGCTCCTCGAAGAGCTGCTGGTAGCGTAGGCCTGCAAGCTCCCCCCACTGCTCGCGCAGATGTGCGAAGTCCTCGAGGCGCACCTCCGTGACAAGACCCGAGTTGGCAAATGCGGAGTTACGACCACTGGGCGACATGCCGTTGACGACCGTCTGTCGTGAGTCGGTCATGGCAGGCACAATGAAGCCTCCGGGACACATACAGAAGGAGTATACGCCGCGGCCACCCTCCTGGCTCACAAGCGAGTAGCTTGCGGCAGGCAGCCACTCGCCACGCTCCTCGCGGTGATACTGGATGCTGTCGATAAGGCGCTGTGGGTGCTCTATGCGCACGCCCATGGCGAAGGGCTTGGCCTCGACGGCGATGCCCGACGAGTATAGCAGCTCGTAGATGTCGCGTGCCGAGTGCCCCGTGGCGAGGACGACGGCAGCACCCTCAATGGTGTTATCGCCGACCTTGACGCCTGTGATGCGGTTGTTCTTGACCACAAAGCCCGACACCTTACTCTCGAAGAGTACGGTGCCACCATGCTCGGTGATGGTGCGACAGATGTTCGAGATGATGCGTGGCAACTTGTCGGTGCCTATATGTGGATGTGCCTCGTAGAGGATGGCGGGGTTGGCGCCATGCCACACGAGGGTCTGCAATGCCTTGTTGTAGTCGCCACGCTTCTTACTGCGCGTGAAGAGCTTACCATCCGAGAATGTACCTGCACCACCCTCGCCAAAGGCGTAGTTCGAGTCGGGGTCGATGTTACCGCCACGGTTTATCTGCGCGATGTCGTACTTGCGCGATAGCACCGACTTACCACGCTCAAGAAGTATGGGCTTGAAGCCGAGCTCTATAAGGCGTAGCGAGGCGAACAACCCCGCAGGACCTGAGCCCACGACGATAACCTCGGTGCCATGCTCGACAACGGGGTAGTCGAAGTGTAGGGGTGCTGGCTGCGGCTCGTTGTCGACATATACCTCGAGCGTGAGATTTACCTTGGGCATACGCTGACGCGCATCTATGGAGCGCTTGACGACACGCGCGAGGGCAATGTCGCCCTGACGCACACCGAGCCTCTGTGCAACCTGTGCTATGTAGAACTTCTCGTCTGCCGCCTGCTTGGGCGATAGCTGAAGGGTGATGGTCTTTGGCATAAAGTATCAATTAACAACGCAAATATACGAAAAAAACGCATAAGAGAAAATCTTATGCGTTTGTAATTAAGTTTTGTATGGGCACTATGCATTAAAAATAATAGTCTACATTACGGCTTCTTGATTCTGGAATAGTAGCATAATACTCATATGAGCTATAAACACCACCTCTTCTGTTCTTGAATACTGGACCAAGCTTACCGTCAACTTTCAACGTCATCTCTGAATCATCAAACTGTCCTGTCTTGGGCGATGTCGAAACTCTACCACCACCAAGGTCAACAACTCTGTAGACTGTAATAGTTCTGACGGCCTCAGAAGATGAATCAGAAATTACCAATGTCTCACAATTGGTATTTGATTCGGTTTTCTTTTCTTCGTTTGTTGAAGATGCATTTACACCTGCAAAAGACAGGATAGCTACAGCTAAGAATAAGTACTTTTTCATAATAATAGATTATTAAATTCCCTACTCACTTATGGCTTTTCGGATACTCCATATCATTGGCAAATATTAATACCGATATTCATCAGGAGCGGTACTGTTCCAGCCCTCTCGGAAACCATCTTGTGCTTCTTTTGAACTTGCAATTGCCAATGCAGCAAATGCTACGAGCACTAACGCTTGAAGTAAAAATTTCTTGAACATAGTAAATAAGTTATTAAGGTTAATAAATAGAATATAATGTCGATCCAGTCAAATGTACCAGGCATAATGTGGCATAGCTGCAGCAGCTCGTAGATAAATGGAAAGGCCATCGCCATTAGCGTCATCACCCTGCTGTACCACGCGTCGCTACGCAGCAGCAAGTCGAAGAGTAGCAGAGCTGCGTACCACAACGAGTCGGCAAGCACAAAGAGGGTGATATAGCCGACAAAGGTGCTGTGGTCGACAAGGTTACCGCAGAGTGGTAGATCTATGGGTACGAGCGCTGTGAGCCACGATGTGAAGATAACCTCCTCGCGGAAGAGGATATATATCATCCCTCCGAGAAGAAGTAGCACCGATGCTATTATTAATATGTTGGCTCTCTTGTGCATCACATCAAAAAAATACAGAAAGCGTGGAACTACAACACTATTTTCACGAACAGGCTCTGGTAAACCTTAATAACAAAATAGTACATAGCACCACGCCACATGATGTGACGCAGTAATAACAAAAGCCATCTTCGTTATTGAAATTTACCAGATTTCGTTCGTGGAAGATATGCTTACGCTTTACGTCTAAAAGTATGTTATCCCCGAAAGGATATCGCAAAGTTAATAAAAAAGTTTATAACTTTGCTACGATTAGAGAAATTTATTTCGCAATAATTTGTAATAATTGTAAAAAGTTTTTACCTTTGCATCGCAAATAGGCTACTCGGGGTGAGTAGTGATATGCGAGATCCTGCGGATATGGTGTAATTGGTAGCCACGTCAGACTTAGGATCTGATGCCGAGAGGCGTGGGGGTTCGAGTCCCTTTATCCGCACTCTGTTAAAAAAGAGGAATTTTCGAGAGAATTTTCCTCTTTTTTATTTTTGTAACACTCTGATAACCTTAGTATTACAGAGAGAGCTTTATTCTCGTTAATAGTTCGATAATTCCCAATTTCCTTGTCCCACAAAATTCCGCTCGGAAACAATAAATTTTGGATTTTTTCACTCAATTCTAATTCTGCATTACGCCACAAACTTCCTAATTTACAGCATGTTGAAGCAGTGTCGTATATGGCAGCATCAAGGTTCGATAAATTTTCTTTTGCTTTCGACAATTCCAACTCGTTTTTTGCGAGTTTTGACTGTAAACTCTCTATGGTTGTGGCATAAACATCATCATCTATATCCCCTGTACCATACCTCACCTTGCAACTATTTATCTTATTTTTTAGTTCGCTACTCTGTTTTCTGAGCAGAGCGAGTGTCTCTTTTCTTTCGTCGTTGTCCCTAACGAGCATATCTCGGATAACTGAGCAAAATACCTCCCGTAGGTTTGCAGGGATACTATAACTATTTAACAACTCTTCATATAGCGCATGTAACTTCGTTGCGGAGATGTTATTACAACATCCGCTCTGGTTACATTTGTAGTAATCCTTATTCTTCTTTTTGACAGTGTATGCTGTCATCGGTGTCCCATCGTATGCACACCTTATATGTCTTTTTAAGGGGAACTGCGGAGTCTCCTTTTGATGCTTATACACCCCTGTCTTGCCACTGAGTATATCTTGTACATGGACGAATTCAATCCACGATATTATTGGCGGATGCTTGCCATCAACAATCTCTCCGTCGGTGAATTTGCTCACAATTTTACCTGCATAGAATGGGTTGGTGAGTATCTTATGCAACTTCTGCTTGCTTACATTCAAACCCATCGCCGACAACCTATCCATAATACGGAAGTTATCCACGCCCTGCAACTTCCACTTGAACGCCTTGCGAATGAGCTTGCCCGTTGCGTTGATGGTGTATTGTGAATTCAGACTCTTACCGTCCTTATCATATCCCAGTGGTCGCTTACCAATCCAAACACCGCTCTCCATACAGTGCTTACGACCAGACACAAATTTATTGGTACGATTGGTGTTGTCCCACTGCGCCAGCGACAACTTGACTTGCATCATCATTACACCTTCGGGTGTTGAGGTGTCTGTACCCGACAATGCCTCCACGATAATAACTCCCTGGGCATTGAGGTCGTTGATGATATTGATGGCTTGACCCGCATTGCGACTGAAACGGTCAGCTTGATTAACGAGAATGTATTTAACACTCTTATCTCTCTTTATCGCAGAAATCATATCTTTGATAAGCTTGCCTGGGGTCTTTGCACTCTCGTGTTTTCCACCGAAGTATCCCTTAATTGTGTAACCGTGTTCCTGAGCATACTTCTCGCAACGACACTTCTGGTCGTCAAGACTCGCTCCATTCTCCTCTTGATGTTTAGTCGAAACTCTTGTCCATATATAGCAGTTTTTATTCATATTTGTAATCGTTTATCTCTTTATTATTTAGGTACTGAATACCGATTAAGGCTAATGCCTCAAAGTAGTTTAATAGTACAATTCCCTCTTCTTTAGTAATGTTTAGTTTATTAAAATCATTTTCATAGTCCTGATAGTTTAACATCTTTAATCAGGTATTTTGTGCCTTCGCACTCCCTATACGGGTTATTTGTTTTTTGCCTCCTCTATATACACTATGTGTATTATATATAGGGACTTCTGGTCGGCAGGGATGAGCGTAAAACCCTTTGCACACATTGTGCGGTAATCCTTGTGTTATGGACTCATAGTATGTATGTTAATTGGATTATAGGCGACAGAATCGTCTAACAACACCGTTACTCTGTATTGCTGCGCAAATATACATTTATTTTTTTATTTTTATAATTTTTCTTTTTTACATCATCTGCTTAAGTTTTCGTAAGGTATTTATTGATGTGGTGGTTATCGCCTGTATATTTCGGAGCGACAACCCCTTCTTGAGTAACTGAATTTCCTTTGCATAATCACCACGCATCTGCTCCTCGCTTTTGCGGTAACCGACCTTTCTGCCGACCTGTCCTCCTTGTTGGCGGTAATGATTATAACCGCTCTCCATTCTGCTACGAATAAGTGAACGCTCCAAACTGTTGAACTGCGCCAATACACCCATTACTAACTGTGCAATGGGATTTGCTTGCTTATTAGGTAGCAGAGTTTCTAAACCATTCTGATGTATGTATACAGAGATTTTCTTGGCTGTAAGATTTTCTATTACAGTAAGAAAATCTATTATCCTTCTCGATAGACGGCTACATTCATAAACAAGCACCTTATCCACTTTGTGTGCATCGGTGTAAGCAAGAAGTTCGGTAAGTGCCTCTCGCTCCTCAACCTTCTTTGCCCCCGATATTTTCTCCGTGAATTCGGCAACCACATCGTACTCCATTTTTCGAGCATACTCCCTGAGCTCTACAAGCTGTCTATCGTAATCCTGACTCTTTGTCGATACTCGTGCATATATCACCACCTTTGTCATATCATTGGTTATATTTATTGAAAATATTCTGCCTTAACTCTATCCTTATAATTGTTACATCGTTCAACGAGACCATCAATAACACTCACAAGGCAATCTGCATACACATCTGTCTCACCACGACCATCGCTTAAATGAACCTCAAACAGGTCTACACCTTCGTTATAAACCACCTCAACAAGACCTTGATATTTGAAACCATCAACCATAAATGCAAGTCCCGTGTCATTTGGTAGGCGTTGGGGGTTATAAAAACCCCAACTAAAAACAATCATTGACTGAGTTCTGAAGATGCTAAGTATGTATTTTGCCATTTCCATAGTGAGTGAGTTTGTGGGAGGGTTGCCCCTCCCTGATTATTACTCCCAAGAGATTAGTTTCTCGTAGCGGAATGAACGCCACTTATTTGAACTATCAGTGTCTAAATCTATAAATGAGACTACATTGCGGGCATCCGAGCAATAACCGTTGCCATTCACAAATTGCCCTGCATAACTTGGAGTAGTTGTTGCGTGGCGTGTGGTAATAGTGCCATCTTTCTTTAAGAAGGTAATCTTAACGATGCGCTTTGCAAGTTCTGCCTTCAATGCCTTGATAGAAGCAGTAAGCATACCTGTTGCGAAAGCATTGTTTGTACGATGTGCGATAACCATTGCTCGGTGAGCATCAAGGTTGTTCATTGCGATAATTGCTGTTGTTCCCATAACTGTAAGATTTTTTATTACACTATACTAATTTAACTTCTTTGAAGGTTTGCCCCAACCATTCATCTGCCATACATACTCTCGTGCCTCCTCCTTGCTTCGGAAGTCCTTTATGAATGTTCCGCAAGCTCCAGTTTCGCTTACCTCTGTCCACTGCCATACACCGAAACTTCGTCGATGTGGTGCGTAGTAAAAATTTCCTAAAACTGCCTTCATAATTTATTACCTATTTTGTTGCTGCAAATATAGTAAAATATTAATATATTACCAAATTTTTTAGATTAAAAATGTAATTTATTACCAAAATATTTGCGAGTTGTTTTAATTTATTTTAATTTTGGTAATTAATACTGTCGTAATATGGATTTTTCAATAATCAAAGACCTTCTTGAGGAGCGCAATATGTCGTTCAAAGAGTTGAGTGACACACTTGGTGTAGATAGAAATAATCTCTATAATTCACTTACGAAAGGAAATCCAACACTACAAAGATTGGAAGCGGTTGCTAAGGTGCTCGATGTTCCAGTATGGCGATTACTCACTAAGGAGACGAAGGTTGATATATATGGTACCATCGTATATAAAGATGAGGTGTATGTTATTAAGTCGGTTCACGACTTAACCAACCTTGCAGATAAAATTTCAAAGTAGAGACTACGACTATGGCAAAGAAAAATAAAGGGACTTTCTCATATATTGAAACTCAACAGGCGTTGGAGGCTATTTCCACAACTACTACTCGTGAGTCGCTACCTTATGAACTGCTGCGCATCTTTTGTGGATATAGCGATGCTGCCATTGCTCGTGTCAAGGATGGCAGAGGTAATGATGCAAAGGATGGCAAGACCATACTTGTCAAGAAGCTTTTTGCATATCGACCTACCGAGACAACACTGTTGGGTGAGGAGGATGTGTCAGATGTGATTGAGGCAATGGAGAAAGACCCTTCAATTTCAAAGAAGGAACCACGCCTATATATCACTTTTGATGGCCAGACTCTATTTGCTCATGACCCTAAGGAGAACGATGTTTACTACAACGATATAACCCTTTTATGGAAAGATTTTGACTTCTTCAAACCTCTGGCTGGTATCGAGAAGTTCCGCAACCATGAGGAGGCTGAGGCGGATGTTAAGTCTGCTGAGATTATGGCTAAGATATATGATGACATCTGCCGATACAATAACATTAAGGATGATGAGCAGGTTCACAATATCAACCTCTTTATGACCCGTCTGCTCTTCTGCTACTTTGCAGAGGATACTGGCTTGTTCCCAGTTGCCAATATGTTCTCTGATGCCCTCCGAGAGGATACCAAAGCTGATGGCTCTGACCTTGCTGAGTTCCTTGAAGGCATCTTCGATATTATGGCTATCGAGAATAAGACCATCAGAGCATCTATGCCTCAACACATCTCTCGTTTCCCCTATGTGAACGGTGGTCTATTTAAGGAGCATGTTCCTGTGCCAACCCTTAGTCGCAGAACTCGCACCCTGATGCTCAGATGTGGTGAGTATAACTGGAGGGAGATTAACCC
>JAFVSV010000016.1 GCA_017503575.1 Alistipes sp.
ATTGTTTGTTTGTCGAAAACCCTATGGTTTCGACAAACAAACAATCTCTCTTCTTTCCACGGATTATCAGTAAAGTACTGTTTTGGGGTATAGTGATACCCACACTTATCAAGACGATTACACTTACCTACATTATCATTGATATATATATATTATATGTATCAATATAACGAGTAAATGATTGTTTACGATGACACTGAGGAGATGTATGGCGTGTATTACGCCCTCTATATCTCTCAAGTTGATATCTATAATTATTATTATTCATACTGATACTATATATATTATTGTCATTGTTTGTTTGTCGAAACCATAGGGTTTTCGACAAACAAACAATCGACTATTAACGTTAACCTAATCTCTTTAGCGCAGACATAACTGTTGTATGCGACTTATATCCGAGTTCGTCAGCTATCTGCTGATATGTCATACCCTCCTCGCCCGAATACCGCGAACACTGCGAACACCCCTGTTCGCTTGTTCGCTTGTTCTCACTGTTTCGGGCGGAGCTGAAGCTCCTTTATCGGGCGGGCTGTCGCCCTTAATCGGGCGGAGCAGAGCTCCTTAAAATTTAATCAAGCGAAGCGCCCGATGAAGCAGGCATCGCCTGCGCCCGAAAAAGCGAAGCGCCCGATAAAGCGCATCACCCGCTACATCTTTGCTTTTTCAACTTTTTTTACTACCTTTGTGCGATTATAGTCTTAACAGCGAATAAACAAGGACAAATAATTAAAAACAATATACTATGAATGTATCATACAACTGGCTAAAGCGCTATCTTAAGAGCGACATCTCGGCAGAGCGCATGGCCGAAATACTCACCGAGCTCGGCTTGGAGGTCGAGGAGTTCGAGAAGATTGAGACTATCAAGGGTGGCCTTAAGGGCGTTGTCGTGGGCGAGGTGCTCACATGCGAGGAGCATCCCGACTCTGACCACCTACATATAACAACCGTCGACGTAGGCGCAGAGGCACCATTACAGATTGTCTGTGGCGCCGCCAACTGCCGCAAGGGCCTCAAGGTGATGTGCGCAACCGTAGGCGCGGTGCTCTACCCTATCGACTCGGAGGAGGAGTTCAAGATTAAGCGTAGCAAGATTCGTGGCGTCGAGTCACTCGGCATGCTCTGCGCCGAGGATGAGCTGGGCATTGGCCGCAACCACGAGGGCATCATGGAGCTACCAGCAGATGCCGTAGTAGGCACACCTGCCAAGGAGTATCTACATATCGCCGACGACTACCTCATAGGCATAGGCCTCACGCCCAACCGTGTAGATGCAGCATCGCACATAGGCGTTGCCCGCGACCTTGCGGCATACCTCAAGAGCCGTGGCGAGGAGGTGGAGTTTGTGCTTCCATCGGTTGATGGCTTCAAGGTTGACGACACATCGCGCACCATAGAGGTCGAGGTTGTCAACAGCGAGGCGGCACCACGCTATGCAGGCATCACCGTCAGCGGCTGTAAGATTGCCCCATCACCCGAGTGGATGCAGAACGAGCTTCGTGCCGCGGGCATCAACCCCAAGAACAACCTTGTGGATATCACCAACTATGTCCTCTTCGAGCTTGGCCAGCCTCTCCACGCCTTTGACGCAGATAAGATTGAGGGTGGCAAGGTTGTGGTACGCTCGGCTGTCGAGGGCGAGAAGTTCGTGACGCTCGATGGCGTTGAGCGCACACTCACAGCTAACGACCTTATGATATGCTCTGCGGAGCGCCCCATGTGTATCGCTGGCGTATATGGCGGTCAGGACTCAGGCATCTCGGATAGCACGGTAAACGTATTTATCGAGAGCGCCTACTTCCACCCCGTATGGGTGCGTAAGACAGCGAAGCGCTTCGGCCTTAACACCGATGCGTCATTCCGCTTCGAGCGCGGCATAGACCCCAACATTCAGGTGTATGCCCTCAAGCGTGCCGCAATGCTCATGCAGGAGCTCGCTGGTGGGCGCATTACATCCGAGATTATAGACATCAACCCAACACCCGCACACCACTTCGAGTTCGACTTCTCGCTGGAGCGTGCTCGTAAGCTCATCGGCAAGGATATACCCGAGGAGACCTTCATGACAATCCTCGCAGCCCTCGATGTCGAGGTGCGTGGCCGCGAGGGTGATGTGCTCAAGGTGGCAGTGCCTCCCTACCGCGTAGATGTACAGCGCGAGGCCGACTTGGTGGAGGATGTGTTGCGCGTATATGGCTACAATAATATCGAGGTGTCGGAGCATGTTAACTCCACATTGTCGTACGCTCCAAAGCCCGACAAGGCACGTCTTCAGAACATCGCCTCGGACTACCTCACAGCAAACGGCTACACCGAGATTATGTCTAACTCGCTGACAAAGGCGTCGTACTACGAGGGCTCGACATCGTACCCCGTGGAGCGCTGCGTGAAGATACTCAACCCACTATCGCAGGACCTCAATGTCATGCGCCAGACACTTATGTTCAACGCTTTGGAGGCCGTAGAGCTTAACGTCAACCGCCGCAACGCCAACCTACGCATGTACGAGGTGGGCAACTGCTACGCCTTTGCCGAGGAGAGGGCATCCGAGGAGAATAGCTTGGCGAAGTACGAGGAGAGCTACCGCATAGCCATCACCGTAACGGGTCTCGATAGCCAGCTATCGTGGAATAGCAAGGCCGAGGGCTCATCGTTCTTCACACTTCGCGGCATGGTGGAGCGCCTATTGAAGCGCTTTGGCATCGACCTCTACGCCCTTCAGTCGGAGAGCCTCGACTGCGACCTCTATGCTGACGCCATCCTCTTCAAGCAGGGGCCCAAGGAGGTGCTTCGCATGGGTGTCGTATCGCCCGTGGTGCGTAAGAAGTTCGACATCAAGCAGGATGTATACTTCGCCGAGATAGACTTCGACCAGCTTATCAAGATGACCAAGAAGTCGAAGGTGCAGTTCAAGGAGCTCTCGAAGTTCCCAGAGGTGAAGCGCGACTTGGCGTTGCTCGTGAATAAGAGCGTATCGTTCTCGGAGCTCCGCGCCATTGCGTTTGCCACCGAGAAGAAGCTCCTTAAGTCGGTATCGTTGTTCGATGTCTACGAGGGCGACAAGCTCCCCGAGGGCAAGAAGTCATACGCCCTAAGCTTCGTTCTCGAGGATAGAAACCAGACACTTACGGACAAGCAGATTGAGCGTACAATGGCTAACCTCCAGACACAGCTCGAGCAGAAGGCAGGTGCCGAGGTGCGTAAGTAGGCGTTAGCGCAACAAAAGCATGAGGGGGATGGCTAAGAAGTAAATTAGCCATCCCCGTTTTTGTACTGACCCCCAAAAGTTGGACGGATTAATAAAAAGATTTTTATTGGTAAAGAGTTCGGTATTGCACCGGACTCTTTCCGTTTAATTTTAGTTTTATACGGTCGTTGTTATAGTAGCTAATATACTTTCGTAGCTCTCGTTTGAAAACTTCCATATCCGAAAACTGCTGCAAATATAGCAATTCAGATTTCATAATACCAAAAAAGTTTTCCATCACAGCATTATCCAAGCAGTTTCCCTTCCTCGACATACTCTGCGTAATACCATACTTTTTCAGCGTTTGTTGGTACCGCATATGCTGATAGTGCCACCCCTGATCCGAGTGTAGCATCACGCCATTAGTGTCCTTAATCTTCCGCTTTGCCGAGTACATCATATCCATTACCATCTTCAAATCGGGTCGGTCGGATATAGTGTATGCTATAATCTCTCCATTAAACATATCTATAATCGGAGATAGATATGCTTTACGGTCAGCCACCTTAAACTCTGTAACATCAGTAGCCCACTTCTGGTTAGGTCGTGTAGCTTCAAACTTACGATTGAGGATGTTAGGAGCAGTCTTGCCTACCTCGCCACGATACGAGCGATACTTCACTCTGCGTATCTGCGATTTGAGGTTCATATCCTGCATTAGTCGCTGCACTGTCTTGTGGTTTAGAGTATAGCCCTCGTTGCGCAGTTGCTGATACACACGTCGATAGCCATAGCGTTTGCCGTGTAAAGCAAATATCTCGCTGATACGCTGGCGTATATCAGCATACTTATCCTCTCGTTGCTTTGATGTGTGGTAGTAGTATGTTGAATGTGCCATCCCTTTGACCTGCAAAAGCTTTTGTAGGTCAAAGCTACTTTGCCTTAGTTCTTTGATGGCTTCTGCCCAATCTCTCGTAAGCGGGCTTCTCTCTCCTCGACTAAGGCTTTCACTTTTTTTAGCAGAGCATTCTCCGTTCTGAGATATTCATTTTCTTCTCTCAAACGCTCCAGCTCTGTCATTTCTTCCGGTTTTTTCTTTCGTGGTCTTCCCATAATAGGTGGTCGTCCTCGCTTCTTGGTGATTAAGAGTGCATCATACCCTTGTTCTCTGGCAATTCTTCGCCATATTTTTATTAGGTCTGTACTTACTCCGTATTTTAACGAGGCTTGCACCAAAGTTAAGTGATTTTTCTCAATATCAGATAGAATGTGTTGCTTTAATGCTCCATCGGCGCAAATATTTTTCTTGCGATGCAGAACTGTAGTACCTTGTTCTTGGTAGAGATGCCAAAGATAACTTAACCTATTTGCTCCAATACCATAATTTTTAGCAATTGATTTGACCGAGTAACCATCTTCGAGCATCCTCATATATTTGAGTAATGCTACATAATCGTGTTTTTTGCGCATAATGAAACCCCAAAAGTTTTTTGTCCAAACTTTTGGGGTCACTTCA
>JAFVSV010000001.1 GCA_017503575.1 Alistipes sp.
AGATCTACGTACAGTTTATTGACGACCTCGCAGGCGTAACCTTGGCTACGGCATCGTCGTTGGACAAGGAGGTAGCGGCAGAGGCAGCAGGCAAGAACAAGTGCGAAGTAGCAGCATTGGTAGGTAAGCTTGCTGCACAGCGCGCAGCTGAGAAGGGTATCACCGCAGTATCATTTGATCGTAACGGTTACCTCTATCACGGTCGAGTAAAAATGTTGGCTGACGCTGCTCGTGAGGGTGGCCTTAAATTCTAAGCGATTATGGCAAATACTAACATAAAGAGAGTACGCACAAGCGACCTTGAGTTGAAGGATCGTTTGGTTGCAATCAACCGCGTTACCAAGGTTACCAAGGGTGGTCGTACATTCACCTTCTCGGCAATCGTTGTTGTAGGTAACGAGAACGGCGTTGTAGGCTACGGTCTTGGTAAGGCTGCGGAGGTTACCGTTGCTATCTCTAAGGGCGTAGAGGATGCAAAGAAGAATTTGGTTAAGATTCCCGTGCTCAATGGCACAATTCCTCACAAGCAGGAGATGCGTTTCGGTGGTTCAGAGGTTATGATCCGCCCAGCAGCACCTGGTACCGGTATTATCGCTGGTGGTGCTATGCGTGCCGTATTGGAGTCTGTAGGTATCAAGAACGTGCTTGCAAAGAGCAAGGGTTCATCTAACCCTCACAACCTCGTGAAGGCTACCATCGGTGCTTTGTGCGAGTTGCGTGATGCACGCTCTGTTGCTCAGTTGCGCGGTATCTCACTTACTAAGGTGTTTAACGGTTAAAAGTAGGAGAAACAACTATGGCAACATTGAAAATTACTCAGATAAAGAGCCGTATCGGCGCATCGACACAGCAGTGCAAGAACCTTGACGCTCTGGGACTTCGCAAGATCAACCAGACCGTTGAGCACAGCGACTCAGTAATCATCAAGGGTATGATCGAGCGCGTTAAGCACCTTGTAAAGGTCGAGGAGGTAAAATAAGTTTAACCAAAGAAAAACGAATTAGAAATGGAACTTCATAATCTAAAGCCCGCTAAGGGTGCTACTCACCACGATAAGCGCGTGGGTCGCGGTGCCGGTTCGGGTCACGGTGGTTACTCAACCCGTGGTTTGAAGGGTGCTAAGTCGCGTTCGGGTTACTCAAGCAAGCTCGGTTTCGAGGGTGGTCAGATGCCTTTGCAGCGTCGTCTTCCTAAGTTCGGCTTCACGAATATCAAGCGCGTAGAGTTTAAGGCTATCAACTTGTCAACACTTGAGGAGCTCGCATCGAAGAATAACCTCACAGAGGTAACCTTCGATACACTCGTACAGGCTGGCTTCGTATCTGGTAACGACAAGGTGAAGATTCTTGGTAACGGCACAATTACTCGTGCATTGGCTGTTAAGGCTAATGCCTTCTCAAAGTCTGCTGAGGCAGCTATCGTAGCTGCAGGTGGCTCTATCGAGAAGTTGTAGTTGAGCGCTTCTGCACGACAAGGTGTTAACGATATACATATTATAATATATAGCAATTTTCGAAGACGCTTGTCGTCGAGTATGGTTTAAGAATCTTAAAAACTAAAATTTATGAATAAGTTTATCATTGTTGGTGTTATCTTGGTAGTTCTCGTCGCACTACTTGCATCCAACAAGAAACTCGTTGAGACGCTCAAGAATATCTATAAGATTGAGGAGCTTCGTAAGCGTATCCTCTTTACGCTCGGTCTTCTTCTTATATATCGTCTTGGCTCTTTTGTGACGCTTCCAGGCATCAACCACCACATCCTTGAGCTTCAGACTCAGGCTGCAGGTGAGCAGGGTGGCCTTATGGGATTGTTGAACGTCTTCACCGGCGGTGCATTCTCGCAGGCATCTATCTTTGCTCTTGGTGTTATGCCATACATCACCGCGTCTATCATCATTCAGTTGTTGGGTATCATGGTACCTTACTTCCGTAAGATGCAGCGCGAGGGTGAGAGTGGTCGTCGCAAGATGAATCAGTGGACACGCTTCCTCACCATTGCAGTATTGCTACTCCAGGCTCCTGCGTACCTAAAGACACAGGTTCCTTCGATAGCTATTGCACATCCTGAGGGCTTTATCCTCACATCGACAATCATTCTTATCGCAGGTACAATGTTCATCATGTGGCTCGGTGAGAAGATTACCGATAAGGGTATTGGTAATGGTATCTCATTGATCATCATGATCGGTATCGTAGCGCGCTTGCCACATGCCTTCCTTGGTGAGGTTATGTTGAAGCTTCAGGGTAATGCTGGTAGCATAATCATGCTTATTGTGGAGTTGGTATTCCTTGCCATGGTATTCATGCTCGCTATCGCCATTGTTCAGGCAGTGCGTAAGATTCCCGTTCAGTATGCAAAGCGTATCGTAGGTAATAAGCAGTACGGTGGCGTGCGTCAGTACATTCCTTTGAAGCTGAACGCTGCTAATGTAATGCCTATCATCTTCGCTCAGGCTCTTATGTTCATCCCTGGTCTTATCTGGGGTGGTCAGTGGCTTATGATCCAGGGCTTTTGGTATAACTTTACGCTTGCAGTATTGGTAATTGCGTTCACCTATTTCTACACCGCAATTATCGTTAACCCTCAAATGATGGCTGACGATATGAAGCGTAACGGTGGCTTCATCCCAGGCGTTAAGCCCGGTAAGAGTACTGTTACCTATATCGACAACGTCATGACAAGAATTACCCTTCCAGGTTCAATCTTCTTGGCTCTTATCACAATTCTTCCTGCGATTGCCATGGTGATTGGTATCAACCCAAGCTTTGCATACTTCTTCGGAGGTACATCACTCTTGATTATGGTGGGTGTAGTTCTTGACACTCTTAAGCAGATTGAGAGCTACCTATTGAATCGTCACTACGACGGTCTTATGAAGACAGGACGTATTCAGGGTCGCTACTAATAGATTTTACCACAAGATAGGGACGCCCCTTGAGGGCAACCAAGAGGGGCGGCCACTAACTTATAGCTAACGACGATGATTTATCTGAAGACACGAGAGGAGATAGAGCTACTTCGCGAGAATAATATCTTGGTGAGTAGAGCTCTTGCAGAGGTGGGTCGCCACATCAGAGTGGGCATCACCACACGCGAGCTCAACGACATAGCCGAGAAGTTCATCCGCGATAATGGTGCTATTCCAGCCTTTCTTGGTTACCAGGGCTATCCTGCTTCGGCATGTATTTCTGTCAACGAGCAGATTGTTCATGGCATACCGTCAGACTACGCCATCAAGGATGGAGACATCGTATCGGTAGATTTGGGCACCGTTATGAAGGGGTTTGTTGGTGATTCGGCATATACGTTTGCCGTAGGTGCTGTCAGCGACGAGACACGACAGCTGTTGGAGGTCACCAAAGAGGCTCTTCGCAGGGGTGCGGCACAGGCGAAGGCGGGAAATCGCGTGGGCGATATCTCGGCAGCTGTGCAGGACTACGCCGAGAGTTTTGGTTACGGCGTGGTGCGCGAGTTGGAGGGTCATGGCTTAGGCAGAAAGATGCACGAGGAGCCAGGCGTGCCCAACTATGGCGCACGAGGCAGAGGTCCATTGTTAAAAGAGGGCATGGTCATCTGCATAGAACCGATGATTACGATGGGGGACCGCAGGGTAGTCTTCGAGCGTGACGGCTGGACCGTACGCACGAAGGATCGTAAGCCGGCAGCGCACTTCGAGTATGCTGTGGCTGTGGGCAAGGATGGCCCCGACATTTTGACGGACTTCAGCATCATAGAGGAGGCTATTAATAACTAAGTCTTATGGCAAAACAGACTGCTATTGAACGAGACGGAACCATCATCGAGGCGTTGTCGAATGCAATGTTCAGGGTGGAATTGGATAACGGACATGTTATCACGGCTCATATCTCGGGTAAGATGCGTATGCACTACATCAAGATTCTTCCCGGAGATAAGGTAAAAGTAGAAATGACACCTTACGACTTGAGTAAGGGTCGAATATCTTTTAGGTACAAATAATTAAGAATGCTTCGGTTATGAAAGTAAGAGCATCAATTAAGAAGAGAAGCGAGGATTGCAAGATTGTACGTCGCAAGGGCAAGC
>JAFVSV010000017.1 GCA_017503575.1 Alistipes sp.
GACATAACACTATCAGGGATAGTAATACTTGTTAGACTGCTGCAACCTTGGAATGCACGCTCTCCAATCGATGTAACGCCATCAGGAATAGTAATACTTGTTAGACTGCTGCAACCTCTGAATGCATCATCTTCAATCGATGTAACGCCATCAGGGATAGTAATACTTGTTAGACTGCTGCAACTACTGAATGCAGAATTTTCAATCGATACAACATTATCAGGAATAGTGATACTTGTTAGACTGCTGCAACCATAGAATGCATAACCTCCAATCACAGTAACGCCATCAGGGATAGTAATACTTGTTAGACTGCTGCAATTACAGAATGCATAAATTCCAATCGTCTTAAGATTAACAAAATATTGTAGTTCATCAAAGGATTTTACCGCTATAGCATAATCGCCAAAGAACGATTTCCAGTAGTCGCCTTTGATAACCTCAACTTGTGCTGCCTCCTTATACGAAAGCTCACCATCGCCATTGGTGTCAAATTTCTCGACGCAGACCTTCTTAACGTACTTATCAGCAAACACGATAGGGTCGCTCAATGGCTGCATCTTCTGAGCTATCTCGAAGCTTTGCAAAATATCGCCAAACTCATTTACAAGCTCCACAGTAGCCGAGCGAACGGGCTCGTCCTCGGGATTCTCGGCGATAGTAAAGGTGAGGGTGTCCTCACGCAGCGCAGCACGAGTGTCGGCAACACTCAACCACGACTGCGCCTCGGCAGGAATGCGAACTGTGTAGTCAAGGTTGGTGCGTAGCTTAACCTCGAGAGTGCAAGCCTCCCAGTCCACCTCGTAGCTATCCAAAATATCGGCAATAACGCCCTCGTCGAAGCGAATAGACTTCATAGTAGATGCGCCAGCGCCCGAGGTGGCAAGAACGATAACCTTACCGTTGCCGCCATCCTTGGGTGCTGTAACACGAATACGCCCCGATGTGGCATCCGTAGGCGTAACATCTGCACGCCAGCCGCCATCGCCAAAGCTCTCGACCTCGGTCTCATCGTCACCACCAACGATTGCGTAGCCAAACTCGATACTTGCACCAGCCATACACGCCTCGCCGTTCTCGATATCAAATTCGATGTCGAGTGCCTTAATCTTGTCGAGCGCATCCTCCAAATCTTTGATGCGACCCTCAAGAGCATCGATGCGGGCATTGATAGAGGCAACCTCCTCGTCGATGCGTGAGTTTACAGAGTTAATCTCCTCGGCAATCTTAGCGTTGATAACACCATTGTTTGTCTCGATAGCCTCCGCAATAGCCGCCTTGTAGGCCTCGGTAAGCTCGCTCTTCATAGTGTCAATGCGTCCCGAAAGGGACTCAACCTCCTCGGCGAGTGACTCACTAAGGGTGTCGATAGACTGCTGAAGAAGCTCGAGTTTAGCATCTGTTTCGGCAATGGTATAGTAGCCAGCGAGCTGCTCATTCACCCACTCCTTCATAGAGCCCTCCGATGTGGCGATAGCCTCGGCAATAGCTGTGGTATATGCCTCTGTGATGTCGCTCTTGTTCTGCTCGATAAGTGCTTTGATGGCCGAAATCTCGCTCTGCACCTCGGCATACTGCTCGAGCGTGGCAAAGGTTGCCGTAGCCCAATCCTCCGTAGCGCTAATCTCGCTATCGACATACTCCTCGAGGACGGTAATCTTGGACTCAAGCTCCGAAGCCTTTGTCTGCAATGCAGCGATTAGCTCGCCATGCTCCACAGCATCAGCCTCAAGGGCGTCGATAAGCTGACGAAGCTCTGTGTCGACAACCTTAAGGTCGGTGATAGAGGCGTTGATACTCTCAATTTGCTCGTCGATAGAGGGGAGTGTTGTGCCCTCGAGCCTGTCAAGGCGATTGTCGAGTTCATCGAGTCGGTTGTTGATGCCCGAGTCGTCGTAGCCGCACGACGATAGGGTAATTGTTGCCACAAGGACAACTAAAGTAGAAATCTTTTTCATATTTAGATAATATTATATTATTGCATAACCTATCAACTTCAAAATAGAAGTATTATATGAATATAGTATGACTATATCGGGGTAATTATTGGCCTATTGTGATACAAATATAGTATATTTTTTGCAAAAAAAGGAATATACTATTAATATTTAGCCGGGGTCGAAGTGCGAAGCACAAAGTCCCTCGCCAACTAAAATTAATAAAAAAAAGAGAGAAACTCTCGTTCCTCTCTTCGTGTACCCAGAGCCGGGGTCGAACCGGCACAGGGGTGAACCTACTGGTGTTTGAGACCAGCGCGTCTACCGATTCCGCCATCTGGGCATCAGATTTCTCTGATTTGGTGTGCAAATGTAGCGATTATTTTCGTACTTGCAAAATTTTTAACAATATTTTTTGCACATCTTGTCTCGCGGCTGCGATAACTTATTATTTATTAGCGAAATAATCCTTAATCTTTTTTGCCTTTGACGCTCCAACAACCTCGGCCAACTCCTGCTCGGTGGCGTACTTCACAACCTCGACACTCATGAACTTACGCAGCAGGTCATTACGCGACTTCTCGCCGATACCCTTGATGCCTAATAGCTCCGAGTCTGTGAGGTCTGCGTTGCGTAGCGACCTATGGAACGTGATGGCAAAGCGGTGTGCCTCATCGCGGATATGGCATATCGTCTTGATGGGTTGCTTGAGGCGATTAAGGTAGTGCGGGTTGGGGTCATTGGGGTAGAATACCTCCTCGATGCGCTTCGCCAAGCCTATGACATTCACACGGTTGAGTAGCCCCAATTCGTTGAGCGCCATGCAGGCATACGACAACTGCCCCTTGCCTCCGTCGATGACGATAAGGTCGGGGATATCCTCCTTATCCTCCAACACGCGGTGGTAGCGACGATATATTATCTCGTACATCGTGGCGAAGTCGTCGGCACCCTCGACGCTCTTAACCTTGAAGTGGCGGTACTCCTTATTCGATGGTCTGCCATTACGAAACACCACGCACGATGCAACGGCGTAGGTGCCCTGGATGTTCGAGTTGTCGAAGCACTCCATGTGGCGAGGCTCGCGGTCGAGGTTTAGCTCCATCTTCATCTCGGCCATCAGCTTGTCGCTGTGTCGTTCGGGGTTGGCTCGCTCCCTTTCTGCCAATATGTGTGCGCGGTAGTTTTCTGCATTCTTGCGCGAGAACTTCATCAACTCCAACTTCTCGCCTCGGTATGGAGTCTGGAACTTAACATTCTCATACATATCTGCAGTAGATGGCTTTACATCAACCAATACTAAAGGTGCAAGCCCCATGCCTGTGGTGTCGACAACGTAGCGTATGGCGGTGGATAGTATATTGGCCTCGTCGTACTCTATGCCGAGGTTCATGCGTATCGTCTGAATGGCGATTATGCTGCCATGGCGTATGCGTACGAAGTTGCAGAATGCCTCCTCCTCGTCGATGATTGTGGTGAAGATGTCGCAGTCGATAATCTTGCTACTTACAATAACCGACTTTGATTGGTACTTGTTGAGCGCTATGAGCCTCTGTTTATAGAGCTCGGCATCCTCGAAGCGAAGCTCATGTGATGCGCGCATCATCTCCTGCTCGAGCCATGTGCGTACGGGGCGTATATTGC
The DNA here is from genome assembly GCA_017503575.1 of Alistipes sp. Lineage (GTDB taxonomy): Bacteria > Bacteroidota > Bacteroidia > Bacteroidales > Rikenellaceae > Alistipes. The sequence continues at coordinate 3,582 of JAFVSV010000017.1, forward strand.
CCTTGAGTATCATGCGGACGTTGGCTATATGCTGGTTGTACTCCTCGACACTCTGCTTGCCTGTGCAAGGTGCCATGCACTTGTTTAGGTGGTGTTGAAGGCACTCCTTGTGCTTGCCTGAGGCGATGCTCTTCTCGGTGAGGTCCATCGAGCAGATGCGTATAGGCGCAACGTTGTATATGAAGTCGATGAGTGCACGAAGAAGGGTAGTGCTACCGTAGGGGCCATAGTACTCAGAGCCGTCGCGTTCGATGTTGCGGCTTGTTAAAATGCGTGGAAAAGGCTCGTTGGTGATGGCTATCCATGGGTATGTCTTATCATCCTTAAGCAGGCTGTTGTAGCGTGGTTGTAGTTGCTTGATAAGTGCGTTCTCGAGGAACAGGGCGTCTTGCTCGGTGTTGGCCACATGGTGGCGCACCTCGACAATCTTTCGCACCATGATGCGTATCTTGCTGCTGTGGTTGCGGCTGTCGACGAAGTATGACGATACTCGTTTCTTGAGATTCTTGGCCTTGCCTACATATATGATAGTGCCCTTGGCGTCAACAAATTGATATACGCCAGGGCTATCAGGAAGGGCTGCTACCTGCTCTCGAACCTTCATACTTATGCCATCATTCATAGCACAAAGGTATGAAAACAATCTGCAAATAAAAATTTTTTTGTATCTTTACGCGATAAACTTTATATGTATAGTATGAAAACAGGCGAAATACAAGTGCTTACCGTGGCGCGTGTCTCGGACTATGGCCTCTACCTCAAAGATGAGGAGGGTGCAGAGGTGTTGCTCCCTAATCGCTTTACACGCCTCGACATGAAGGAGGGTGACGAGGTCAAGGTCTTTGTATATCACGACTCGGAGGATAGATTGGTGGCATCTACCGAGACCCCACTAATCAAGGTGGGTGAGGTCGCTGCGCTCAAGGTCGTTGATAAGAGCATCCACGGCGCATTCCTCGACTGGGGACTCTTTGGTAAGCACCTCTTCCTGCCCAACAGAAACCAGCAGGGTGCGGTGATACCTGGTCAGAAGAGTGTTGTCTACATGTATGTCGATGAGCGTACGGGACGCTGTGTGGCGACAAACAAGATAAAACCCTTTATCCATAATGAGGAGCCGTTGACCGTGGGTGTTGGCGACGAGGTTGACGTGTTGGTCGCCTTCGAGACTCCTATTGGCTATCGTGTAGTTATTGACAATCGCCACTGGGGTATGATATACAAAAACCAACTCTTCCGACCCATCCATGTTGGTGATAGGTGTCGTGGCTGGATTCGTAAGATTACCGAGGATATGCGTATTGATGTGAGCCTCCAGCAGCAGGGCCTTGCCGAGGTGGAGACCTCTGTCGTTAGGCTCGAGGCGTTGCTCAAGGAGCATGGTGGCGTGTTGTCGGTGAATGACCATAGCGACCCCAAGGATGTAGCCAAGGTTACGGGCATGAGCAAGAAGGTCTTTAAGCGTGCATTGGGTATGTTGCTCAAGCAGGGTAAGGTGCGACAGACGGAGCATGGCATTGAGCGTATAAAGTAGACGACGATGGGTGTACAGACAGCAGAGCGAGTATCGCGCGAGGTTACGGATAACTATGTATATCAGCGTTCGCGCTTGGCATACGTCGAGGCGGCGAAGATGGTATCGGGGCGTGTGCTTGAGATAGGCACAGGCACGGGCTATGGCATAGAGGTTATAGCCCCTGCGTGCGATATGTTCACCACGCTCGATAAGTTTAGTTGTGAGGCTGTCGAGAGGCTTCCCGACAATGCACAGTTCGTAAATGCTACGGTGCCACCGCTACCGTTTAAGGACGAGACGTTCGACTATGTTGTGTCGTTTCAGGTGATTGAGCATATCGCCGACGATAAGGAGTTTGTCCGCGAGGTACACAGGGTGTTGCGTAAGGGTGGTCGCTTTATCGTGACCACGCCCAATAGACCTATGTCGCTTACGCGCAACCCGTGGCATGTGCGCGAGTATACGTCCGAAGAGCTATACATGCTCTTGTCTGCATTCGACACTGTGGAGTGCAAGGGCGTGGTGGGCAATGAACGCGTTATGGCCTACTACGAGAAGAACCGCGAGTCGGTGCGCCGCATCATGCGCTTCGACATCTTTAGGATGCAGTGGTGGTTACCAGCATCTCTGCTTAAGATACCCTACGACATCATGAATCGTCGTAACCGCCGTAGACTGCATAGCGAGAATACCGAGCTTACGGAGTCGATACAGATGGAGGATTATAGCGTTGTGGCAGTCGATGAGCACTGCTTCGACCTCTTCTATATAGCAACGAAATAGTGACGATAGTATGCACCGAGTGACGATAGTACAACGACCCATAGAGTGGCAGAACGTGGAGGGTAACCTACGCTCCATTGAGGCTATGTTAGAGGGCGTAGAGAGCGATGTCGTGGTGCTGTCGGAGATGTTTCAGACGGGCTTCGTGACGGATCCATGCAGCGTTGCGGATAGTGGTGTGACGCTCGCTTGGATGCAGCGTATGGCTGCAAAGATAGATGCGGCGATTGTGGGCTCGGTGATTGTGCGTGATGGCGATAGCTATCGCAACCGCCTCTACTTTGTGATGCCTGATGGCGAGGTAGAGTGGTACGACAAACGCCACCTTTTCTCGATTGGTGGCGAGACGCGTTACTTCGAACGTGGCAACAGCCGTAAGGTTGTCGTGTGGCGTGGCGTACGCTATATGTTGGAGATATGCTACGACCTGCGCTTCCCCGTATGGAGTCGTCAGCGTGGCGACTACGACGCTATCATCTATGCGGCATTGTGGCCAGCACCTCGTCGAGAGGTGTGGCGTACGCTGTTAAGGGCACGCGCCATAGAGAACCAAGCATACGTCATTGGCGTTAACCGTATTGGTGACGAGCCATCGTTAAGGTACGCTGGTGACTCGGCCGTTATCGACTATTATGGTCGTGATGTCGTCGACATGGGTGATAGCTGTGGCGTTAATACTGTGGAGTTGGATATCGAGTCGATGGCTATGTTTAGAGAGAAATTTGATGTCGGACGCGATGCCGATGACTTCATACTGAATATATAGAGCTTATGACAACAAACGAGATTATACTACTTCTTGTATCGGGAGTTATTGTTGGTGTCATCAACACCTTGGGTGGCGGTGGCTCGATTATCACCATGTCGCTATTTCAGGCGATGGGCATGCCCATAGATGTTGCGAACATCACCAACCGCATCCCCGTTGTGATGCAGAACTTCTCGGCAACGGTGTCGTTCATGCGTAAGCGCATGGTAGACTTCCGTAACGGCTTCCTGCTCTCCATCCCCGCCATCTTGGGTACTATTGCTGGCACATTTGTGGCGTTGGAGGTCGATGAACTTACGTTCAAGATATGTTTGAGTGTGGTGCTTGCCGTAATCTTGTTGTACCTCATCCTCGATAGAAACCGCCCGCATCTGCATAGTGGTCATGCCTTGGTCATTAAGTGGTGGCACTATGTACTCTTCTTCTTGGTGGGCTTCTATGGTGGATACATATATATAGGTCTCGGCTTCCTAATCCTCGCTGTGACGATATGGACTATGAACCTCGACATCATCACCGCCAACGTCTTGAAGGGGTGTGTGATATTTCTTTCGACGCCCTTCGCGCTTATCACGGTCTTTGCTATTAACCAGTTCAGTGGTGGCGACCCTGTGCAGATAGCCTGGTCGTCGGGATTGCTGCATGGCGTGGGTAACATTGTTGGTGCGGTGTTGGCATCGCACTGGGCAGTGAGCTGGGGTGTTAAGTTCGTTAAGTGGTTCACGCTCTTTGTTATCATCGTCGCCTTCATTGACCTTATGGGGTGGATATCGTTGCAGAGTATGTTGTCGGGAATGTTGTAGGGCATGGCAAAGCGAGATATAGAGATAATTGGTGCAAGGGTGCACAACCTTAAGTCGGTGGATGTCACTATCCCACGCGACAAGCTCGTCGTGATTACGGGACTCTCGGGCTCGGGTAAGTCGTCGTTGGCGTTCGACACCATATATGCCGAGGGTCAGCGTCGCTATATGGAGACACTATCGGCCTATGCACGCCAGTTTGTCGGTACCATGGAGCGCCCCGATGTCGACCACATTACGGGTCTGAGCCCTGTGGTGGCCATCGAGCAGAAGACGACGAATAAGAACCCGCGCTCTACGGTGGGTACCGTAACCGAGATTAACGACTTCCTTCGTCTGTTGTATGCTCGTGCCTCGCGTGCCTACTCGCCTGTGACTAACGAGCCTATGGTGAAGTATAGCGACGAGCAGATATGCGACCTCATGATTGAGGGCTTTAACAATCGTCGTGTGGCCTTCCTTGCACCCGTGGTTAAGGGACGTAAGGGTCACTACCGCGAGCTCTTCGAGAGTATGGCGCGTAAGGGCTATATCTACGCACGCATTGATGGCGAGATACGCGAGTTTACGGCGGGCATGAAGCTCGACAGATATAAGATACACACCATCGACATGGTCATAGATAGGCTTGTCGTGGGTGAGGAACACCGTGAGCGTATGATGACATCGCTACGCGAGACGATGCGTCAGGGCAAGGGCACGATGATGCTCTACGACTACGATACACAGGTGGTAAGATACTACTCGCGACACCTCATGTGTCCCACCACGGGTGAGGCCTTCGAGGAGCCTGCGCCACATACATTCTCGTTTAACTCGCCCAAGGGAGCATGTCCCGAGTGTAATGGCTTGGGTGAGCGACCTGTCTTTGACATGAGTAAGATTGTCCCCGACGATGCGCTGTCGCTTAGGGAGGGTGGTATTGAGCCCTTTGGCAAGTATCACAACAATATGCTCTTCGCCATGCTTGAGGCGCTTGGCCATCGCTACGACTTCACCCTCGATGACCCCATTAGTGCCATCTCGCATGAGGGCATAAATGCCATACTCTATGGTGACTCGGAGCCGCTGATGCTCAACCTCGCGGAGTTCTCGTCGATGGGTGGCACACGTCTTACGCAGTGGTCGGGACTCTCGGAGTGGATAATGCGCAATATCGACGAGGAGTCGAAGCGCGGACAGAAGTGGCGTGAGCAGTTCCTCGTTATGCAACAGTGCCCCGCATGTGGCGGTTGTCGTCTTAAGCCCGAGGCGTTGCAGTTCCGTATTGGCGATAAGAGCATCGCCGATGTCTCGGCTATGTCGATTGCCGAGTTCAGAGTGTGGATGGAGCATATCGAGGAGCTTATGAGTGACAAGGAGCAAATCATAGCGCGCGACATCATTAAGGAGATACGCGAGCGTCTCGGCTTCTTGGTGGATGTGGGTCTCGGCTACCTCTCGCTGTCGCGTGCCTCGCGTACCATATCGGGTGGCGAGTCACAACGCATACGCCTCGCTACACAGATAGGCTCGAAGCTCGTTAATGTGCTATATATCCTCGATGAGCCGAGCATTGGACTCCACCAGAGAGATAACCAACGCCTTATAGATAGCCTCAAGAGCCTGCGCGATGCTGGTAACTCGGTCATCGTCGTCGAGCATGACGAGGATATGATGCGCTCGGCAGACCACATCATAGATGTGGGCCCCATGGCGGGGCGTCGTGGTGGTAGGATTGTTGCCGAGGGTACGTTCGACGACATCGTTGCCAGCGATAGCATCACTGCAGACTACCTCAGTGGCCGTCGCCGTATAGAGCCCCCTCGGAAGCTACGCGAGGGTAGTGGTGAGTACCTGACGTTGCGTGGCGCTACGGGTAATAACCTGCGCTCGGTAGACCTTCGGTTGCCATTGGGTAAGTTCGTATGTATCACCGGCGTCTCGGGTTCTGGTAAGTCGTCGCTGATAAACGCCACACTGCGCCCAATCCTTGCGCAGAGACTATACCGCTCTCTCGACAAACCACTGCCATACCTATCTATCGAGGGCGTAGAGCATATCGACAAGCTCGTCGTCGTCGACCAGTCACCCATAGGTCGTACGCCGCGTAGTAACCCTGCGACATATACCAATGTTTTTGCCGACATACGCCACCTCTTCGAGCTTACGCCCGATGCGCAGATACGAGGTTACAAGGCTGGTCGCTTCTCGTTTAATGTTAAGGGCGGCCGCTGCGAGGAGTGTCGTGGTGCGGGCTTCGAGACCATCGAGATGAACTTCCTACCCGATGTCTATGTAAAGTGCCGCTCGTGTGGCGGTAACCGCTATAACCGCGAGACATTGGAGGTGAAGTATAAGGGTAAGAGTATCAACGATGTGCTCAATATGACTATAAATATGGCCGTAGAGTTCTTCGAGAACATACCATCTATATACCAGAAGCTACGCGCCATACAGGAGGTGGGTCTCGGTTACTTGACACTTGGCCAGCCATGCACAACGCTGTCGGGGGGTGAGTCGCAACGCATAAAGCTCGCCACGGAGCTTGCTAAACGCGATACTGGCCGCACCCTCTACCTCTTGGATGAGCCTACTACGGGTCTCCACTTCGAGGATATACGCCAGCTGTTGTCGGTAATAAACCGCCTTGTGGACTGCGGCAATACGGCCGTTGTCATCGAGCA
>JAFVSV010000018.1 GCA_017503575.1 Alistipes sp.
AATTTGTTGTCAGAAGGGGTTAGATGTGGCCTCGACATGAAATTGGGCTGGATAGGAGATACTTGGCGTATTTCCTATACGTTCTTTGGATTGAGGCGTCGCAGATGACTCAGTATCACAGCAAACTAATTTGTTGTCAGAATGGGTTAGATGTGGCCTCGACATGAAATTAGACTGGATAGGAGATACTGAGTGTATTTCCTATTCGTTCTTTGGATTGGGGCGTCGCAGATGACTCAGTATCACAGCAAATGAATTTGTTGTCAGAAGGGGTTAGATGTGGCCTCGACATGAAATTGGGCTGGATAGGACATACTTGACGTATTTCCTATTCAGCCCAATGATTGAGAGGTCGCAGATGACCCCTTATCACAACAAATTACCAGTTGAGAATCTTACGGAAGTCATACTCCTCAGGGTTGGGAAGATATGCCTTTGCTGCCTCATAGTCATCCTCGGTGATGTAGTGCATGAGGTTGTCGATAACCTGGTGAATCTTGTCGGCATTGATATCTACCAAGCGTGGTGGAATCTTGCCTGTCTCGGGATCCTGCAAGTCGCGTAGGTAGAGGGGCGATACATAACCCTCCTGGCTGATGTATACCATGCAGCCTGTCTTGCCCTCCGAGAAGAGCTTGTAGACACCCATACCGAGCTGTGAGCAGTATACGAGGTCGAAGGCACATGGCGTCTGGCAACGTACCTCGTAGCCGATCTCCACAGGACGTGACTTAACCTTGATACCCAACTCCTTGCAGCGCTTCTCGAGAAGCGTGTTGAACATCTCGGCCTTAGATACCTTGCCGAGCTCTGGGTGGCCGTGGTCGTCGTACGAGAAGTGAATGCCTGACTTAAGAATCTCCTCCTCGTCGAGAGCGTGGAACACACCCTCCGATACCATTGCAGCACCGTAGTCCATGTTGAGAAGCTTACGCTTCACGATAGCCGAGACGATAAGGCTGATAATCTTGTCGATGGTAATCTTTGTCTTGTTGAACATCTCAGGGATGATGATCATAGGGTAGTGGCATGCCGATGCGATACCGAAAGCAAGGTGACCTGCCGAGCGACCCATGGCTGCTACCACAAACCAGTTTGCCGAGGTACGAGCGTCGTTGTATACGGCACGACCGATAACGGCACCTGCGTTCTTTGCCGACTGGTAGCCGAAGGTAGGCATGCCTGCGGGCAATGGAAGGTCGTTGTCGATAGTCTTGGGAACGTGGATGTTGGCAATAGGATACTGCTTCTCCTCGAGGAACTTGGCGATGCGGTTAGCTGTAGATGCGGTGTCATCACCACCAACGGTAACGAGTAGCTTGATGTTGTTCTCCTTGAAGAAGTCAAGGTTGAAGTTCTTCTGGAAGTCCTCATTCGATGGCTTGAAGCGGCTCATAGTGAGATATGAACCACCCTGGTTGAAGATGTAGTCGACGCGGAACATGTCGAGATCCTCGTAACGTGGATTGGGGTTGAAGAGTCCCGAGTAGCCGTAGTGCAAGCCGATAACACGATAACCCTTTGCAAGGAATGTCTTGGCAACAGAGCCCACAACGGTGTTCATGCCGGGAGCAGGACCGCCACCTGTAAGAATAGCAATAGCCTCTTTCATAGTGATTTATATGTTTTAATTAGTAATTGTCCAATTTCGTTGCACAAAGATAATAAATAATTTTAAGAATAGAGCAAATATTTTGTGACTATTGCATAATTTATAATTAATGTATAAATTTGTAGAGGCTAAAAACGAAAGACTATGAGAAGATTAACACTCGTTATGCTGCTACTTGGTATCGCTGTGGGAGCCATGGCGCAGACTCCGTTTAATGGGCGTATTACGCGTAGTGATGGCAAGGGTGTCAAGGCGCGTATATCTGTTGTTGGCAAGGATAAGCATACTACATCGGATGGTAAGGGTCGCTTTGGCCTTACGGATGTTGAGGCTGATGATGCACTTGAGATTGTCGTTAAGCGCGATACATTGCGAGTTGCTCTTGAGGGTCGCCGCAGTATAGATGTCGTCTGGGATATGGGTGGTAGTGAGTATGTTGCCGAGGAGTCGGAAGACCTGATGAACTATGGCTATGGCTATGTTAAGCGCCGCGAGAGTACCGATTATTCGTCGGGAATATCGGGTGATAGACTGCGTGCTACGGGTGCTATGGGCCTTGTCGAGGCCATACAGATGTGCTACCCAGGCTTGAGGTATATCAATGGTGAGCTATGTTTGCGCACGCAGAATACGATAAATGGCTCGTCGGCAGTCTTGGTGCTGTGCGATGGCATGGAGATTCGCCCCGAGCTGGTGAGTATCTACGATGTTAAGTCCGTTGAGATAATCAAGGGCTCGAACATGTATGGCTTTAGAGGTGTCAATGGTGTGGTGCTTATCACGACGATGAATGGCGCGGATGCTATGAAGCGTGAGCGTTAGTCTGCACCTTGATAACTTAATGGATAAGCTCCTACGGTACTATCAAAGATTGCGAAGCAATGCACGGCGCAGCCTTGCCACAAACCTCCCTTATCAACGTTGCGATTAAGGCGAGAGCAGAACAAACTCGTTTGTTTTGCCGAGCCGTAGCAACGAAAAGGAGCTAGCGAACTTAAAGGGAGGTTTGAAGGGATTGTATATATGAGCCGGAGGCCGACCCCCGCTACAAAAAAAGGAGAAACCGTAAGTTTCTCCTTTTAAGTAGGACACCCCATCGAAATTTCTAACAGACTTGTAGCATAGGAATATTAACGAAAACGGCAGCCACTCGTAAGGTGACTGCCGATCTTGTATTGATTTGGATGTTATTCAACCACTACTCCATTATCAAAGTCGTAGCCGACAATAGAGTCAGCATAATCCGCCCAGCCATCCGCGCTCTTGTACGCATCTACTGACTCCATAGGGACATAAATCTTACGACCCGAGGCGTTGTAATCAAATGCTCCCCAATCGCCGTAAGTAATTAATGCTACTGGCGGTGTTGTAGCCTTGCAATATACACTTGTAAGGCTGCTGCAAGAAGAGAATGCATAATCTCCAATCGAAGTTACGCTATCTCCAATAGTTACACTTGTAAGGCTACTGCACCCATTGAATGCACCATATCCAATTGTAGTTACGCCCTCAGGAATAGTAACACTTGTAAGGCCGCTGCAACCAAAGAATGCCTCATCTCCAATCGTAGTTACGTTAATAGGAATAGTTACACTTGTAAGGCTGCGGCACCAAGTGAATGCACGAAATCCAATTGTAGTTACACCCTCAGGAATAGTTACACTTGTAAGGCTGCGGCAACCATAGAATGCCTCATCTCCAATCGAAGTTACGCTATCAAGGATAGCGTATTCAGTTAGTCCTGCGGGAGCAAATGCTACTAACACACCATCAATAACCAATATTCTACCATTATCCTCTGCAAACTTACCATTAAACTCTTGTAGGCTGCTGCAATCAGCGAATGCAGCCTCTCCAATCGTAGTTACGATATCAGGGATAGTTATACTTGTAAGGCTGCTACAATAATTGAATGCATAACTTCCAATCGAAGTTACGCTATCACCAATAGTTACACTTGTAAGGCCGCGGCAACCAAAGAATGCATAATTTCCAATCGTAGTTACGCTATTAGGAATAGTAACACTTGTAAGGCCGCTGCAACCAAAGAATGCATAATTTCCAATCGTAGTTACGCTATCAGGAATAGTTACACTTGTAAGGCTGTAGCAACAACAGAATGCCTCATCTCCAATCGAAGTTACGCTATCTCCAATAGTTACACTTGTAAGGCTGCTGCAATCACAGAATGCATAATCTCCAATCGAAGTTACGCTATCTCCAATAGTTACACTTGTAAGGCTGCTGCAATCACAGAATGCCCAATCTCCAATCGAAGTTACGCTATCACCAATAGTTACACTTGTAAGGCTACTGCAAATTTCGAATGCCCTCTCTCCAATCGTAGTTACGCTATCAGGAATAGTTACACTTGTAAGGCTGTAGCAACAACGGAATGCCTCATCTCCAATCGTAGTTACGTTATTAGGAATAGTTACACTTGTAAGGCTGTAGCACTCATTGAATGCACACTGTCCAATCGTCGTTACGCTATCAGGGATAGTTACACTTGTAAGGCTGTAGCACTGATAGAATGCATAATCTCCAATCGTAGTCAGTGGTTCAAAAAATACTACCATACCGACGCCATCTGTATAGTTGTGCGATAGCACAGTGCGGCCATCAACAGGATATACTCCAAGTTTCTTGTTGTCGTTAGTAGTATAGTATAAACGACAACTATCAGGGATATTGTTAATATCGGCAAGTTCTATAATAGCTCGGCGATAGTCGTATGGCCAGTCGCAGGTTAGATATGCCTCGACAGCCTCAACAGGAATGCTGATTTGAAGATTATCTATGCCAGCAAAAACATTTGCGCCAAGAGTTGGAGGTGTGGTTGACTCAAATCTAAAGAGCGAAATATTAGTGCAGTTAGCAAATACACTCTCCTCGATATATGTGATATCGGCAGGAATAGTATATTCATCAATGCCACACGCCTTTGCAAACGCTATAAGCGTGCCATTAAAGACAAGAGCATAACCATCCTCTGTGGCAAACTTACCGCTAAATTGCTCAATGGAGTCACATCCTGTGAACATCTCTTTATTGATACTCTCGATATTAGCACCCAAAGATATGCTTTTCAATGAAGAACAACCCGCAATAATACCACTACCGATACTCTTCACGCTATCAGGAATGGCAATAGAGGTAAGACTACCGCAGTTCTTGAATGCCTCAGAGCCAATTGATGTTATCTTATCATGGATGTTAATATGTTCAATACCATAGAAATCTCTAAATACACCATCACCGATAGTTATTGCCTCAGTAGGAACGCCATACTCTGTGCCAATGCCTGCAGGGGCGATAGCAACAAGAGTGTTATCAAAAATAAGACTAATGCCATCATCTGCGACCATATCACCTGTAAACTGTACAATCGACGAACCAGTAAAGGCTTCCGAGTTTACACCGTAGAGGGATGCTGGGAGATTAAGCGTATGGATAGCACAACCCTCAAATGCGCGAGAGCCGATATAGCCAAGCGACAAGCCAAGAGATATATCCGAGAGGTTATAGCAACTAGAGAATGCGTAATCGTCAATCGAAGATATACTATTTGGCAATACAACACTACGTAACTCAACCTTGCCACCAAAGTAGTCAGCAGGAATAGAGTAGATATCCTCCTCAAAGGTTACAACATATACCTCGTTAGATGGGTCGAAAGTATTAGATACAATCTTTGGACCATAACCCTGTTGGATGTCGATAGGTGTCTTGCCTGTAACGGTGTACCAAATCTGATTATTGGGGATTTGGCTACGCTGTGGAACAATAGGTATATACTCGGATGTGAGGTCGTTATTGCCATCAGAGATATACATAATTACACGAGCCATAACATCTTCGTTATAGAACTCCCAGCTGAGGTTGTCGCACGCAGCAACAACCGAAAGTAAGCCCTGATCGGCGTAGGCAGTGCAGCTTACAACAGGCAAATCGGTCATAATAGGCGAGCCTGTATATAGCGCCTTGACACTGACAACCTCCTGCCATACCGCAACCAGATCCTCAGCAGCATCGCGTGGCGAAATGGTAAAGTCGAGCTGCACGGTGCTACCCTCCAGACCCTCATTAGGGCATAGAACACGCGCGGTGTTATCGTCGTAGAGAGGAATATAGGTGATAGACTGTATGCGCTTTAGAAGGTCGCTCACAGAGCCCTCCAACTGCGAAAGTCGCTCCTCGATATCGTCAATACGCTTATTCAACTTCTCGACCTCATCGTCGATGCGGGAGTTAACAGCCTCAATCTCCTTGGTTAGTTGCTCATTAAGTCTGCCGTTATTCTCCTCGATAGCCTCGCGGATAGCATCACGATAGGCATCCTCCATATCGTTAAACTGCTTGTCGAGTTCATTGCGTAGAGCCTCTATCTCAGAGCGTATAGCAGCATCCTCGGCAGATAGACCCTCCAAGAGTTTTGCAAAAATAGCATCAATAGTAGCAATGTCGTAGTAGCCTGTAAGGAGTTCATTCACCCACGACTTCATAGAGTCAACACACTCCTCGATAGACTCCAAAACATCCTCATACTGAGCATCGTTCTGACCCTTCAGTGCATCAATCTCTGCCTGAAGTTCGGCAAGGAGCGCAATGGTCTGCTCATACATATCCAAAGTGGCATAGGTGGTATCCATCCAGTCTCCCTCGCCACCACCTGCGATATACTCCTCCAAAGCAGCGATGCGCTCCTCCAAAGCCTCAATCATAGTTTTGACACCGTTATTGCCATCACCACGAGTCTCTGATATTTGCTCCGAAACAAGAGCCCTTGCTTTCGTTGCAGTGTTATGCAACTTGGGTAATGATGCCTCTATTGCATCCATCTGCTCAGACACTGAAGCAATATGCTCTCCATCTATAGATGGCTTAATGGTGTTATCTCCATCCGTAGAACAGCAAACCAGCAGACTAAGCAATGCTAAAAGTAAAATTGGTAAAAACTTTTTCATATTAGCAAATTTTATTTGTTAATAATTCGTTGTACTGCAAAAAAACAAAGGGAAACACTCAAACTACAGCGGTCGAATGTTTCCCTCTATGGCATACGATTAGTGTGAGCGTATTTTACAAAATACCTCTCCTATTGCTATATTATTGATTTCCAATATATTGCACATATATCACGCCTATACAACCTCGCTTAAATTCAAAAGATATAACAAATGTAGTAAAATATTACCAATCAAACAAGTATCGAGGCTGAAATGTACATATAACTAAGGACATCAGCCCCCCCGCTACCATAAAAAAGAGGAAATCCGATTTGGATTTCCTCTATGGTAGGACACAGCATCGAAATTTCGAACCCATTTATTGAGGATTACAAGCGTGTAATTCAGTGCGTCGAGTATATACGATTGCGTAGCAATGCAAGGCGCTGCCTTGCCACAAGCCCTCCTTATCAAAGGAGGGTTTGGGAGGATTGTATATATGAGCCGGAGGCCGACCCCCGCTACAAAAAAAGGAGAAACCGTAAGTTTCTCCTTTTAAGTAGCGGGGGGAGGACTCGAACCTCCGACCTCCGGGTTATGAGCCCGACGAGCTGCCAACTGCTCTACCCCGCGATGTATCGTTAAACGGTCTTGCACCCCAAAGGGCCGCGACCTATTTTCCTTGTTTGATGGTGCAAAGATAATACAAATATTCTTTACCCGCAAATATTTTTTTCGGCGGATGACGATATTATACCTTGATGTGCGATGCTATGTGTTGTGTATCAAGATGTTATTACTTGGTAATTTTTTTGGCCACTACCTCTGCTACATCCTCCGCAGGGCGTGATGATGCGCGGTTTACAGCCTTGTTACATAGTGGGCAAGCGGTGACTACCACATCGCATCCCGTAGCCTCCAACTCGCGTGTCATACGCTGTGCTATGCGCAGCTGCTGGCCATCGTCAATCACGGTATTTGCCAGTGACGAACCGCAACAGAGGGCATCGCGGCGGCTATGCTGAGGCTCTATAATACGGCCCACGGCCGCGAGTACGCGACGTGGCTCGTCGTAGATGCCAAGGCCACGGCCAAGCTCACAGGGGTCGTGGTAGGTGTAGCTCTCGTTGCCACCCTCTACATGTAGGCGTCCCGAGGCTATGAGGCGGTCTATATACTCTGTATGGTGCACTATCTCAATGCCTTCGAGGTCGTAGTTCTCCTTGAATACACGCAGACATATAGGACACGATGTCACGAGTGTTGTGATGCCATGCTTGCGGAAGAGGTCGCTGTTGTACTCCATCATCTTGCGTGCTGCGTCGGTCTCTCCCGAGAGCATCAGCGGGCGTCCGCAGCATACGCCGCCCTCACTGTCGGCATACCATACGTCGTCACCTGCGGCGTCGAATATCTCCTTCATGGAGCGTTGTACGCCTGGTGTCAGCGATGTCATGCACCCCGCGAAGAAGCCCACCTTGCCGTTGCCCGACGAGCGGTCCAAACCCTGAAGGTACTTGTAGCGTCCCTCGTGGGGTATGTTACGGCGCTTGGCGCGCGAGTTAAGGCGTAGCGTGTTGAGGTTGATGCCTACGGGGCACTTCGTCTCACAGCGACCACACATAAGGCAGTTGTTGGCAATCTTCAGCGACAGCATGTTGTAGCGGCGGTCGCGCAGGAAGTATACCGACTGCGTGTCGTTTATGCCGAGGTCCTCTTGAAGCTGGCAGGGGTCTATACATATACCGCAACGCGAGCACGCCTCGACCTCGAAGTTGTCGTACGACTTACGCTGTGCCGTGGGACGTAGCTTCCAGCGACGCAGGAAGATGAGTGGTATCTCGGTGAAGATGTGCATGTAGCGCGAGAAGGGTAGTGCTACAAAGAAGAGGCACAATAGTGATGAGTATACCCACCACGATGGGTCGTACAGTGTCACTAAGGTCTCGTGGGGTATGGTGTTGGCCATCCAGCCGCCAATGCTGCCTGTGAGGAAGCCGTGACCACCATAGAGGGCGGCGTTCATGCTCTCGGCGATAAGGCGTGTGGGGAAGATAAACCATAGTGCCGAGAGGGCTATCCTATCGAAGAGTACATGTTTTGTGGTGCGGCGCATACCCATAAACTTCGAACGTAGACGCTTAAACCACGCCATGGCGACGCCAATGAGCACTACGAGGAGCAGTGCATCCATAAGCTGCTCGAAGAGGGATATATGCTCTGTGATGCCATTTACGGGCATGAAGTACTTGAAGAATACATGTCCTTGAAGTGGTACCCACTCCATGCCTAAGTAGGCTATGGTCTCTATCCATCCCACGAGGATGAGCAGAAACCAGCCGAATGCCAATGAGGCGTGCATAAAGCCGAGCATAGGGTTTACGCGGAAGATGCGCACATGCAGTAGCGACTCGCGTATCACCTCCCACACGCCCTTGAGCGTCTCAAGAGATAGTATGTTGCGCCTTATCAGCCTCTTGTCTGTACGCGGTAGGCGCACAAGCCATATAATCCACTTCGTGGCTATGGCCACCAAGAGGAAGAAGCATCCCACGGTGAAGGGTATGGTAAATGGAGCGTCAAATGTCATAGCTTCCAGATGTTCGTTAGTTAGAAGTCACCAAGCTTACGCTTGATAAGCATTATCAGGGCTCGGGTGTTGATGCCTCGGGGGCACACCAGGCGGCACTTGCCGCAGAGCATGCACTTGTTGAGTTCCTCGTAAGCTCCCTTGTACTCACCACGGCGTACGGCGGTGTGTAGCTTACGGAAGTTGAAGTCGGTGAGGTTGCCCGCCGTGCACGATGCCGTACATGAGCCACACCCAATGCAGGCTTGAAGCTCGGGCATCTCGGCAATGATGTCGTTGCTCTTGCGTAGGTCGTTGTTGTCGAGGTCTATGGCTCGCGGACGACTTATACCATAGCCGAAGTTGAGGTTACGCATGGCTATTATAGGTGGTTAAACTTATCTTTGATATACTCTGCTACAGCCGAGGCTGTCATCGACGCCTCGGCAAGGGTGTCGGCAAGGCTCTTGGGTGCTGTGGCAGCGCCAACATAGAAGATACCCTCCTGATTGCTACGCACAGCGCCGAGGAACGAATCGTTGTACTTGAAGAAACCGTTTGGCGCGAGAGCTAATGACGACCTCTCGGCGAGCTCCTCATTCTCGTAGTTGGGGCTCATGCCAACGAGCAGTACGAGCATATCTACGGTCATGCGCAGTGGACGTCCCGTGAGCGTATCCTCGGCCTTAATCTGTATGCGTTGGTTTATGGTCTCGGCGGCCTCCGAGATGCGGCCACGCACGAAGTGCACGTTGTACTTCTGCTGCGCCTCGCGGTATAGCTCCTCGTAGCCAGGACCGAACATGCGGATATCCATGTAGAAGTTGAAGACGTCGGCCGTGGGGAACATCTGCTTGAGCTCTATGGCCTGCTTGACGCCTGTTATACAGCACACCTTTGAGCAGTGGCGCTGACCCACCTTCTCGTCGCGTGAGCCTACGCAGTGGAGTATGGCTATGCGTCGTGGCTCTGTGCCGTCGGCAAGCATCACCTTGCCGCTGTTCATCATGCGCTCGAGGTCTACCGATGTTATGACATTGTTGTATAGGCCGTAGCCATACTCCTGCTTGCGGTGTGCATCGAATAGCGTAAAGCCTGTGGCCACGACCACAGCCTCGCCAGGGATACGCTCGTTGGAGCGTAGTGTTACACCATCTGGCGATATCTGTCGCACCTCCTGGCCGAGGAAGCAACGTATGCGCTCGCTCTTTATGCGCTCGGCAATGGGGCGCATCACCTCGTCGGCGGGTGTGAACGAGGGGAAGAGCTTATGCCATCCTCGCACCTTGCCGCCAAGCTCGATGTCGCGCTCGACGATTACGGGCTCCAAGCCTCGTGCCTTGAGCTCGAGGGCTGTCTGCATACCTGCGGCACCTCCGCCTACTATAACAACACGTTTTGCCATACTATATCTTGCTTATTCTTATCGCTTAATCTCGTATATACGTCGCGCATGCTCGCAGTTGACGGCGGCATCCGCAGGCTTACCTATATACTTACCATCCTTACCCAAATATTTTGCGCTTGCATCGTACTGAATGCCCATCTTGTCGAGTAGCGACTCGACATTCACTTGGTGCATCTGCATGCCGAGCTCCCAAGGGTCGTAGCCGAGTACCAAGCCGGCCATCTCCTCGTAGGTGAGTACGGGGATGCCCTTGCCATCGGCACCGTATGTCGTACCCTCCATCTCGGCTATGGCATACTGCCACTTGTCGAGGAACATGGTGCAGCCAGGGCAGTTGGCGACGATGAAGTCGGGCTTGTAGGGTGCCATGCTCTCGAGCTTCTTGTGTGAGTTGGCTATCGACGAGCCGCGGTTTGCCTGAACGAGGTAGTTGCGGAAGCCAAAGCCGCAGCAGTGACGACGCTCGGGGTAGTCGACAACCTCGCCGCCCCACGCGTCAATCATACCTGCGAGGACGTAGGGGAACTCCGAGCCTCCGATACCAGACTTGGGGAATATCTTGGCGTAGTGGCAGCCGATGTGCTCTACAACCTTCAGAGGCTCACCCGTATGTACATTCACCAGACGATGCTTCGCCTTACACGCTATGGCGTGACGGTGGTGGAAGATGATATCCGAGGTGTGGGCTATTGTCTTGGGCTTTACAAGGTCGCGTCCTGTAGCCTCCTTGAGGTAGCGGCGTGTACGCTCCTCCGTCTCGGGAAACTCCTCCCATGTGGACAACACCTCGTTGTAGATGCCAAACGATGTTATGCACGACGATATAAAGTTCTCGTAGCCCGCCTCTGCCATCAATGCAAACTGACGTGCTACGACGGTCATTATTGTCTCCAGGGGCACAACGTCGCTGTGGTAACCAATACCCGTACACGAGGTGTGTAGTGGGTCGTCGAAGATGTCGCGTCCGAGGTCGTTGTGCAGTATGTCGAGGAATGCCTTTTCGCTTCCTGGAAAGAAGTTCTGGCGTATGCAACTACGCGCGTAGTAGTATTTATCTGAGGCTATATCTTTCTGATACTCTTGCCATGATGCTCTGCGTGACATATCCTAATAGTGGTTTTCAGAGTTAGTTGTGTAGGTCTCCATCATATACTCGTCGGTGGCTCCGTCGTAGCCCATCTCGCGTGCCTTGCGGTCGGAGTGACGCTCTATGGTGTCGTAGAACTCCTTGCCTCCCGACACCTCGAAGATGCGGTGTATCTCCTCCATCGACTTGTCGTCAATGCGGCGTAGGGCGCCAGCGCCCTCCTTGCCGTAGCAGTCGGAGAACTTACCGAATATGTCATTGTCGTTCTCGTATATCCACTCCCATACGGTGCCCTGCTCGGGGTGTAGCTCGGGGCGTATGTTGCGCGGTGTTAGGCAGTATCCCGTGGCAAGGATGTTGTCGCCTATGAGACGCTTGAGGGCGAGTTGCTGACGCCCCTTCTCACTCTCGACAAAGAAGCCGAGTTGCTGCGATAGCTTGCGCAGTGCCTGGATGACATAGCCTGGAGTGTTGCCACGCGGACAACGGGGACGGCACGACATACACTCACCACAGTACCAGATGGTGTCGCTCTTGAGAAGCTCCTCTATCTGCTCGTCGTCGCGCGACTGCACGATTACGACAATCTGTCGTGGATCGTAGTTGTAGAACTCTGCTGCGGGACATACTGCGGTGCATACACCACAGTTCATACACGCCTTGAGACCCTCCTCGAGACGCACGTCCTGCATCAACATATCGAAATACTTGCTCATATCTGTTGCTTTAACCTGTCGTTAATGGGTTGTGTGATAGCTGCTTAATGCTTATGTCTGCATCACAATACTCCTATTTTGACACGGCAAAGTTATAAATTTTCGTGTGGCGAATTGGTAGTATAAATACCTAAATTCGCATACGAGAATGTTAATTAGAACTATATGGTTACTTTATTTTGTGTACTACGCGAATCCTACTATAAAGGAGTATTGTCGCTACTTCTCGATTTGGCGACAGATGAACGTAGGGCATCAATCGTTTAACTTGTCTCTACTCATGGTGAGACACAATCTGTATTATTATGGTTAATTTAAGAATTGTAGTCAGAAGACTAAATTGCTCAATGCAAGAGGCTGAGATTGTTTATGAAATCTGCCACAAGGAGTACACGCGCAGTGTTGCCAGTGGGCATATCATCTATTATGACGAGTGGGATTGGTGTGAGTCGAGAGTGAAAATTGATGTTGGTGATAACGCGAGATGTGGGTATCTGCAGCTGATAATCAATTCGATAGCCAAGGACATGGCTTTGTTGCGACACATTGTTTCGATGTCATCTGAGCATGGAGATACTGATTATTCGCACCTGCTGGAGATCTATCGTAAACAGACTACGGTGTTGGAGTTTATGCGTGAGACTATCAAGCATAAGCGAGAGATTGGGAAGAGTAGAACGGCGGAGACGTATCAGGCAACATTGAATAGTTTTGGCCTATTTTTGCATAACGATGACGTGCTATTTGAGGATATGAATTTCGAGTTGATATGCTCCTATGAGGCCTTTTTACGCGAGAAGAGAGTGTCGCTTAATACCTCATCATTCTATATGCGCAATCTGCGTTCTATCTATAATCGTGCAGTGGAGCGTGGAATAGCCGAGCAGCACAATCCATTTCGCGGTGTCTATACGGGGGTGTGTAAAACCCAGAAGCGTGCAATTGGGTTGAATGAGATACGGCGTATAATAGCCCTCAATCTCGTGCATGACAGTATGTTGGAACTTACTCGAGACATCTTTCTTTTTTCGCTTTATGCGCGTGGCATGTCATTCGTTGATATTGCTTATCTCGAAATCTCCGATATAGAGAATGGGGTGTTATCATACACTCGAAGAAAGACGGGGCGACGTCTACATATCCGTTTGGAGAGATGTATGCAGGATATAATCTGTAAGTACTACTCGTCAGGGTCGGCTTACATTTTTCCGCTACTTGATGAGCACGCTGATAATATCCGTAGAAGTTATCTGAATATGCTACACATGGTTAATAGAAAGTTGAAAGTCATTGGGTCAATGGCTAAGATAGATGCCAATCTATCAATGCATGTGGCTCGACACACTTGGGCGAGTTTGGCAAAGCGTATTAATATCCCAATATCGGTTATCAGCGATGGCCTTGGTCATGACTCCGAGAAGACGACACTAATCTATATTTCGTCCATAAATAACAATCTTATTGATAATGCGAATAGGGCGATTATAAGTCAGATACTTAAATAGTTATTTGGGGTGTTTGCTTGGTTTATTTGACGCCTGTTTGTGCGCGCCATCTCTATATAAGAGATGAATAGCTGTTTGATTTTATTCGCTCATTTGCCTTGTATTAGGTGATTTATAATCATCGTATTACTAATCTTGGTTAACCCGCGGTGCTTTTTTCGATACGCCCATATCAGTTTTGCCCCCCCCCTCCGCCATAGCATCGCAGGGAATAAAGTTCGCTATTTCCATATTTTTTTTGTGTTCGATGATAGATTGTCTCTATTGACCGCCTCTATATGCACAGAGCGATCGATAATTGTGGGTGTTGAAATAGATCTGCGGATCGTATAATTAATTTGATGTTGAATGGAATTTAATGTCGCCAATTTTTTATGGGTAAAAACTTGGATATAACCTAAAAAAATATTATTTTTGTACAACGATTGGTTCATCTCTTATATAGAGATGGTCAAAAAACAGACAATTTTAACTTTAATTCACTATAATTATGTCTACAAGTAAAACCGTGTTCCCAGGTATGGACGCGAACTATGATGCACAGTCGTCATCTGACGCACACAGAACTAACCTAAACGCTGACGCACAGAAGACTTATTCAACAAGTTATGATGGTAACCGTGGCCGTTGCGGTACATTCTTCCCAGGTATGCACAACGTAGCTGCTCCTGCTTCCGCCGAGTCAAGATGTGCTGAGCCAGCACAGCAGGCAAGAAGAAAGCCATTGGTGGGCTTCCTATACTCTATCTCTCGTGGCGAGATAGGCGAGTATTGGCCATTGTACATTGGTCAGAATAGCGTGGGTGCATCGCCAAAGAGTGATATATATCTCAAGGAGGCTACCGTATCACAGGATCATGCTCTAATCGTCATCCGTAAGATGAAGAACCCCGAGAAGGTTATCGCATCTATTAGCGATGCTCGTTCTACAAATGGCACGATGATTAATGGCGTGAGCTTGGGCTTTGCTGCCGAGGAGTGTAAGAATGGCGATATCTTGACCTTTGGTGAGAACTATCAGTGTATGCTAATTCTTATCGATGTCAAGGAGCTTGGTCTCAGTGTCTCTGAGTCGTTTATCCCTGTTCAGGATGAGTCGGAGATGCAGGCGCAGATGCAGAGTGTTAATGTCGCTGACAACAATGTTGTTAATGCGCCAGGTCGCTTCGATATGAACCGCAGTAGCAATGCTACTGTTGGTGTGGATGGTGAGACTCCAGTATATAGTGGTGGTGGCACCGTAGGTATGTAAATTATCAAAAACGATGGTAATTTATGTCGGTTATTAGAATAGATAGCGGCAGTTTTACATCAAACGTATATTATGAGTACGACCCCTCTGCAACTCCTCTGGGTTGCGGAGGTATGGGTCGTGTCTTTAAGGGTCGAAGTTTTGACAAGAAGAGCGGAATAACTCGTGATGTTGCTATAAAGTGTCTGTATGAGGATCTCCCCGACCATGTTATAGCTCGAGCAAGACGCGAGGCATCAATACGACTACGCAACGACAGCCTGATAGAGATGATAGATTTCATCGAGTGCGATGGCGATGGTAGCAATGGATCTACTCAAAAGACTTACTACGTTGTTAGTGAGTATATTGATGGCGTGTCGTTGGACGAGTTCCTGGATGGCAAGCTGAAGAACAAGGATGGGGTAGTGTCGGCCGAGATAGAGTCGCTATACGCTCTGTACAAGAAGGATTCGTGCGATTTCGCTATTAAGGTTGTCAATAAGGTGTTGGCGGGCATGATGGCCTTGCATGATGCAAACTATGTGCATCGTGATATCGACCCCTCAAACATTATGATTGATACTCACGGTGGTATCAAGTTGATTGACTTTGGTATTGCCAAGAAGATTAGTACAATCAATACTGGTGATAAGCAGTATACGGTTAATGGGCAAATTATAGGTAAGCCATTTTATGCTGCCCCAGAGCTTGTTACGGGAGATGTGAAAAACCATAACTCTACAACAGATACCTATGCTATTGGTATTCTCCTCTTTCATCTCATTACGGGTCATGTTCCATTCAAGGGTGCCATTCACGAGGTGATTGATAAGCAGTTGCACAGCAACGTGCCATTGAAGGAGATTCAGAATAGGGCGGTGAGAGCCATTATTGAGAAGGCGACAAATAAGCGTCAGACGTTGAGATACCGAAGCGCTGCGGAGTTTAGAGTGGCTCTCGAGTCTGTCGATTTGTCTCGCGGCAATGGTGGTGGTAGAGGCGCCAAGGTGGCTATCGCGTGTATCGCCGTACTTGCAATCGTTGGCGGTGCAGCGTTCTTCTTAATGAAACCTGATGAAAAGAGTGCGGAGGATGGTGAGGATACAAAGGGACAGATAAATGTTGTGGCTTTGGAAAAGGATACTACTTCTACGGCGGGTACTATCCCATCTCCTACTCCCCATAAGGAATCAGATACATATTCCTCGGCAGTGAAGATGCTAAAGTCGCCTGATAGTGTCGAGGTTCGTAATGGTTTCAAGGCAATTCAGGAGCTCGCCGACGCTGGCGACAACGAAGCAATGTTGTTGCGTAGTCGTATTTACTATCAGAAGGCGAAATCAGATGTGGACCTTTTGGACTTTGGTGTCGTGATAGAGGATATCCGCAAAGTACTTGGTATTGTCGCTGATAAGAAAAAGGCGCATAATTACTTGGTCGAGTATGTCAAGGATAATGAGGATGATTATCGTGCTTGGTTTGAGTTGGGGTGCGACTACTATGCTGGTCCGCAGCGAGGCGTTGACCGTCGTGATATGAGTTTTGCAAAGTATTGTTTTCTTCATGCGGACACTCTCTTGTCGAATGTTGGTGGTGAGATCTCTAAGCAGTATAGGGAGGAGATTGATATAAAACTTGTTCAGATTGATAAGAGGAGGATATACGAGCCTAAATGGCCCAAAGAGTTAGCAAACTAATCAGTGATTCCCAATTACTATGAGTAGTATATTTCAGCGACCTGGCGATCCATACCTATATTTATATGTAGAGCGAAGGTGGTATTGCTACGATCCAAGTGAGACCCCTATTGGTGGTGGCTCTATGGGTACGGTATACCGCGGTTATGATGTCGAGACTAAGGAGCGTATTGCTATCAAGCGTGTTATTGACAGATATGCCAATAATTCGATGATTCGCGAGCGTGCAAAGTTGGAGGCTTCGTTGGCGTTCCGTCATCAAAACCTTGTGGAGATGATTGGATATTGCGAGTATGAGAATGGACAGGGCCCAATATTTATCCTCAGTAAGTTTGTAAATGGTGAGAATGTCGATAAGTTTATCGCCAACTTGCCAGATACACCCGATAGGATAGAGAAGATTTGCAGGATTGCATATATGGTGTTGGACGCCTTGGAGTATATCCATGAGAAGGGTGTTGTGCATAGAGATATCAAACCCTCGAACATAATGGTTGAGTACGGGTCAAACGTGCGACTTATGGACCTGGGTATTGCTCGAATGAATAGCGGTAACTCCTTCTCTCACTTGGGATTTATCGGCACGCCCCAGTACTCGGCGCCAGAGCAGATCTTGCGCGATAGTACAGGCACCACGCCGATAAATGCTTCAACCGACATCTATGCCCTTGGCATCACGCTCTACGAGTTGATGACGGGTGCAAACCCATTTGAGAGCACTGTTGAGGCAGAGACGCTGATGCGTCAGATGAGAGATATACTCCCTGATAACAAGAAGATACCAAAGAAACTATTAGCAGTTCTCCGTAAGGCAACGGCCAAGAATCAGGCCGAGCGCTACCAGACGGCTGCCGAGTTTCGAGCAGCCATTGAGGAGGGATTGATACCCTCAAAATCATTGTGGCAGAGATTTGTTAATTGGCTAAAAATGTAGTTGTAAGATGGAACTTATAAGGATAGATACAGAACATGAGTTGCTTGCCTATGCAGAGTCGCGTATAGGTGGTCGAGTGGAGAACCAAGACTCGTACGGCACGGCAGATACTCCATTAGGTTTCCTTGCTGTGGTGTGTGATGGCATGGGTGGTGGCCCTGCGGGTAAGTTGGCCTCTACGATAGCTGTCAATGCCATTATTGAATATGTCAACGAGGCTGACCAAGAGAAGTCCACCAAGGATGTGTTGGTAGAGGCGATATGGAAGGCTAATGACGATATAATGGCGCAGGGTGTTGAGAATCCAGCGTTGGCCGGTATGGGCTCGACATGTGTAACACTTCTCATCAATGAGCATAGTGCCACTATCGCATACGTTGGCGACAGCCGAGTATATCAGTTCAGAGGCTCAAATAAGATATATAGGTCGTTTGACCACTCGATGGTGTTTGACCTTGTTAAGCAGAAGATTATCACCGAGGAGCAGGCTCGTTTGTCGGTGCAGTCGAATGTCATTACCAAGTGTTTGGGCGCTCGTCCAGAGCTTGAGCCCGATGTCGTTGAGGTGTCGTATCGTAGCGGAGATAGATTCCTGTTGTGTACCGATGGCATTCATGGTTCACTACCAGAGAGCGAGCTAATTGCGATGGTGACAAATAAGGATGCGTCGTTAGGTCAGGTCGTTGACGAGGTGGCAACGCATGTCGATGGCCATGGTCGTAGCACTGGTGGCGGTCATGATAACTTGACACTTTTGATGACCGAGATGAAGAGTAATTCACTGCTGAAGTCGGCATCAAATGGTAAGTGGATTGCTGCTGTTGTTGGCGCAGTTGTCGTGTTAGTTGCTTTAGTGGTATTGGCCTTTGTACTATTGTAACAGGTTGAGCTGCTTAATAATACAAATGTAAGAATATATAATTATAAAACTTAAACAATATGAAAACCTATTCAATCGGAAGAGACCCGGAGTGTGACATTGTTATCAATGACGCAACCGATGTGATTAGCCGTAGACATGCGATTTTGAATATCGCACCATCCGGCAAGATGACAATCGTTGACCAGAGTACCAATGGTACCTATGTCAATGGTATTCGAATTAGTTCAAATGTCCCCGTTCCCGTTACAAGAAAGGATACGGTGTCGTTTGCCCATGTGGCAAAGATGGACTGGGGCCAGGTGCCCTCGAGTGGCGGTAGCGGCAAGACCTTCTTTGTAATCTTGTTGATACTACTCCTTGGCGCTGGTGGTGGATACTACTTTATGACTCAGTCAGAGTCAAAATCTAAGTCGGAGTCAGCCGATAAATCGGAGAGCCTGGCTGTAGGCAGCTTTGGTGGCGTTGACCGTGACGGTGCTGACCGTGAAGATGATGACCGTGGTGGCGCTGGCAGTGGTATTAGCGATGATGAGATAATTCTCGAGAAGACCACTATTGATTGCTCGGCAAAGGGTGGCGATCAACTGCTCAACTATAAGTTGGGAACAGATGAGACTGTTGAGGTGACCACAGATTCTGAGTGGATAACCATCAAGGAGGTCAACCATGTGCATCAGTTTATCAAGTATAGCATATCAACCAACGAGAGTGACACATGCCGCACGGGTAAGATTGTTCTTGCATACGGTGATGGCCAGAGCGTTGAGGTTACTGTAAATCAGCTTGGTCAGCCAGTATTCAGACTCACATCTGATAGTGACGTGACTTATAGAGCTGGTGGTGAGGCTGGTACTATCACCTTCGTTCTCAACAATGCAATTGAGGGTGTAGATGTTAAGGTCGAGGTGTCTAAGAGTGTGACCTGGATTACCAATATCAAGGTTGAGAATGGTATGGTTACATATAATGTAGCACCAAACCATAGCAGCTCAACCCGTCAGGCTAATATTGTCGTTCGCTATGGCGATGCCTCGTTCAGGGTTACCGTACGCCAGAAGCCTGGCAAGGTGACACCGAAGCCACCGGTTGAGGACGATAAGACGGACGATAAGACGGACGAGAATACGGGCGAGAAGAAGGAGGAGGTGCCATCGGCTTATAGCTCAGCTGCAGTTGGAGCATAATTTTAAGGACACAAATTCAGTAAATAACATTAAACTACTAATTATATGAGACTATTAAAGATTGGTAGATCTGTATCGTGCGATATCGTTCTACGTAGTGACAAGGTGAGTTCTATTCATGCTGAGATTACAGTTTTGAATAATGGTGATATTATCCTCGAGGATAAGGGTAGCCACAATGGTACATACGTTATGAATCAGCGTATCGCATCGGATACGCCGGTTAATATCAGACGTGGTGATACAGTGCGTTTTGCCGATGTAGAGCTTGTGTGGGATCAGGTGCCTATGCCCGAGCGCAGCGACAACTACAAGGCGATATACAGCATTGGCTCTAACTTCCGCAACGAGATTCAGATTACGGGTCATACCGTGAGCCGTTTCCATGCTACACTTAAGATTGACAAGAGTGGTCGCGCATATATCCAGGACCACAGTAAGAATGGAACAATGGTCAATGGCAACCGCATTAACTCGGGTCAGAACGTAGCTATCAAGCGTGGCGATTCTGTGACCTGTGGTGGTGTACCAGTGGATATTAAGCGATATATCCCTGGCTCAATGATGCCAAAGTTGTTGATGATTGCGGCTTGCCTTGCGGCTGTTGTTGCTGTCGGCTTCGCTGCTTATACTTTCTTCATGAATGATAAGGAGACTCTTAAGCCTGTCGAGCACGACAAGCATTATAGAAAGACGGTGGTGTTGACTTATTTTGAATACAGTTATGATTTGTATATCAAGGACAACCCATTTGTGGGTTATGCGTCTACCTCTGAAATACCTGTTTATTCTATCTCAGGTGCTACTGGCAGAGGAACAGCGTTCTTTGTTAATAAAGATGGTATGCTTGTTACCAACAAGCATGTTGCGAACCCATGGTTGTATGCAGAAGCAGATGAGAGAACTGATTTAGGCTTGATACGAGAAGCTGTAATGAGTAAACTTTTGCCAAATATACCTGTTTATGATTTAATAGGACTTTTTAATAATGATAATGATAAGGATTATGAATATGAGCCAATTCTTAAGAGGATATATCGTAATAGTGGTAGAGATGCTTCACTGATCGCAATGCTCGTAAGTCAATTCCATAAGTGTGATTGTGAGTGGGTAGGTAGAATTACTGATTTGTCGATTGCTATTCCAGGTGTGGGATATCGTGGTTATTCCGACTTCGAACCATGTACCGTATGTACTGTGTCAGATAAGTATGACATAGCACTTATTCAGTTGCATTCGAGAGTTACCCCAGAGGGCGTAAACGTCGTTAATCTAAATGATTATGTGGCGATAGAGGACCTCTCTGTAAAGGAGGACTATTACTATATGGGTTATCCTCAAATTACAGGTGCTAATATCAATTATGACCACGACAATGAGGAGTTTTCATGTAAATATGGTAGCTTCAAGTTGAGCCGTACTCCAAAGTCTAACAAAATAGAGTTCAATAGAAAAGACCTTGGTGGTGTCAGTGGCTCTCCAATATTCGATACCTATGGACGCTTGGTCGGTATGATTCACTCTGGTAATGATTACGCAGAAACATTGATTGCTGCACCTGCTAAGCTTATATACAATATGTACAAGGAGTACATGGAGGATAAATAGAGCCCAGAATTATGAGGATGACTTCCAAGTATATAACAAGAATACTAACACTCTGTTTGACAACATTTACTGTCTGCGCAGCAACGGCGCAGACGGTGATGTGGTCAATACCGCCTAAATACGACAGTATTGAGGAGTACACCGCAGATGCCTATCTGTGCTCGGCCGATGGGAAATGTGGTGTGGTGGCATCCAGTGGAGAGGTGATTGTCCCAATTGAGGTTGACGATATTACTGAAAGCTATGAGGGTAAGGCTCTGGCTCTTGTCAAAGATAGCGATAGTAGGTGGCGTATTGTCGGCATCTTGCATGTCCATGATATGAAGTACTCTCCTCTTTCGGAGCGATACTACATGAATAAATATAGCCACTTCTCTGAAGGTTTGCTCAGCGTGATGAATCAACAGGGTGCGGCTGGCTATATCGATGATGAAGGCAATGTGGTCATCGACTGCCAGTTTGCATCGGCATGCCCATTCAGCCAAGGGTTAGCATTGGTGGTGCGCCCCTCATCAAAACAGGAGTGCCTCTACATCAAGCGCGACTACGGCAAGACGCGAATGCCGCTTATCGTGGATTTTGCAAATGGCCGACTGACGGCTGGTACGACATTCAAGAATGGCAGGGCTCTCGTGGCACATTACTCAAGCCTTGCATATATCAATACCCAAGGTAATGTTATCGAGAAGTTTAAGGGTGAGTTCTCATCCGACATGATCGACTCGTTTGATTACTCTTTGAAGGGTGAGGGTGGTGAGGAGCATAAGCCAGATGTGCCACAGCCATCATATCGCGATCTGGGCATAGAGCTTATAGATGATAATGGCTACTATGGCTATCGCATGAGTAATGGTGTGGTCATACCTGCCCAGTTCGACGCTGCAGAGCCCTTCAAAGGCGAGTACGCCAAGGCGAAGTATCAGTCGAAGTATGGCGTATTGAAGTATGTAGCGACACCCTTGACTGTAACCTCTGATACGAAAGAGATTTTCGTCATGACCAAGGAGTCACCAGCGCTGTATAAGTTCTCAATGTTGGCGCCTCGCGAATTCGAAGCATCTAAGTTGAGTGTTAAATTTGATGCAGGCAGCGGTTTTCTGGAGGATATCACAATGAGTGTTGATGGTGGCGGCAATTATAGCTATCAGTGTAAGCCACAGTTTACCTTGGGCGCGCTTGAACTTGATACAAAGATTAGGGTGTGGTATGATGGCATCTTGATTGCCGATGTGCCTCGCACCATACCTATCACCTATCCCATGGACTTTACGATATCGGGAATTCAGGCAGTCGGTAGTAATGCCGATGAGAATGATTGCCAGACGGTTATGGCCTATGTGACCAATAATACCGCAATTCCTGTGAAGGCAAAGATTGAGATTACGGCAACCTCGCAAAATGATAGCGAGGGTGGCCTGTCGAAGGTGTCAAATCCCTATGTCGTCACATTGAATAGTGGTGAGCGTATGCGTATTAGCGTTGATTGTAGTGTATACACAAGATATAACTCGATCGTCGAGGTCGCTGTATATGTAGACGATGAGCGCGTGGGCTATAGTTCAATTCCCGTCGCCATGGTTCCTTTTTATGAGTAATAATTAATAAAAAAAATAGCATTATGATTAGAAAAACTTTAATGTTGCTTCTCGCCTCGCTATTTGTGGTGAGCGCAAATGCACAGGTCGGTAAGTATGAGGAGATTGACGATACTCCTACTAATAGCAAGTATGTGGAGATTGACGAAGATGATAATGGCTTGTTCAATGCCGATCTCTCGTATCGTTTATCATTAGGCCCTAAGGTTGGCTTCAACTGTGTCATGGGCAAGCGTGTGGACGTAGTTAATGACACAGCCTTTGATGCAAAAGGTGGTGTAGGCTTCAATGCAGGTCTTGCGTTCAATGCCCATTTTGGTCGTCGCTCAATGTCGAGCAAGGGCGGTACAGGCTGGATAGGTCTTCAGTTGGAGGCGCTTTACTCAAACAAGGCTATCAAGGTTGAGGACGAGAAGATTGGTTTCCACAGCTTCGAGATTCCAGTGTTGGCACAGTGCTACCTCATACCTAACCTTTATGTCGAGGTGGGCCCAACTTTCACAGGCTCTTTTGCACACCCATCGTCTAAGCAGATAATCAAGAATGGCGATGTCTATGGTGTCGGCCAAATCAAGGCCTACGATGTGATGTTATCTATTGGCTTGGGCTACAAGAGCAAGGGCGGTTTTATGGTTAACGCCCGATACAACCTCGGTAACAGCAAGCTTGCAGGTAACTTCCCGATCAAGATGAGCACCTTGACAGTGTCGGTAGGTTGGTTGTTTAACGTTGCGAAGTAGTGCGTTAAACCAATTTCTGCGTGGCTCTTATATATTGTGCTGCGCTTTGTAATGTGGATTATAATTATGAATAGATTATCAAATATTGTAAAAAGAGTCCTCTTGCTATGTGTGGCGACGTTAGCTACAACCGTTGTCGGCGCACAGACAGTGACGTGGTCTATACAGCCTATCTATGACAACCTCGAGGAGTACGCCCCAAACGCCTATAAGTGTACTATTGGCGATAAGCACGGCGTGGTACTCGCTAATGGTGAGGTCGTCGTCCCCGTTGAGGCCGATGAGATTACGCCTGCATACGAGGGCAAGGCGTTGACACTCGTCAACAGAGGCGACCTGCAACTCATCACCGGCTTCCTCGATATAGAGACTATGAAGTACTATAAGCTCGAGGAGACGTACTATACAAACGATCAGTATAGCCACTTCTCTGAGGGGTTGATATCTGTTAGAAATTACAAAGGTCTGATGGGCTACCTCGATGTTCAGGGTAATGTCAAGGTGGACTTCAAATATGACACGGCGTACCCATTCAGCGAGGGCTTGGCTTTGGTGCATCCCGTCGGTGGCAAGAAGAGCGAGATCTATATCAGCAAACACGGGCAGATTTTGCAGATGGGCTTCGACAATGGTAAGATACAGTATGGCACTACCTTCAAGGATGGTAAGGCTATCGTATGCCACGGCTCGAGATTGTACACCATCAGAAAGGGACAGCGCCCCGAGTACTTTGCTGGTGAGATTAAGTATGATCCTTTCGATCACTCACTAATGGGCGAGACAAGCAAGGCAGATGACTACTACAAGTTTGAGCCCGAGCCATTCTGTGCGGATGTCGAGATCTTTCAGCTTGGCGAGTTCAAGGGCTATCGCTTTGGCGATGGCACTACCATACCTGCCCAGTTTGAGCATATAGAGAACTTCCGTGGCCTCTATGCTAAGGCATGGCAGAACTCTAAGTGTGGATTGTTCAAGTTGGTGAATATCTCGTTCGATATCGCCTACTCTACCGATGATCTTATAATCAATGCAGATGGTCAACCAACAGAGTATGAGTTGACGTTGGATATTGTTGGCGGATATAGCACCAACAAGTTGCGCGTTGAGTTTGACTCGGGTAATGGTGTTTTGGAGCCTATCGAGATGAGTGGTGATAGCGAGCACCTTGTTTACCGCGCAGTGCCCAATATGGCTGATGGCGCCGAGAAACTTGCTACACGTTGTAAGGTGTGGTACGATGGCTTCTTGGTGAGGGATGAGCGCCACACAATCAATGTTAAGTATCAGGTTAATATCTCTATTTCGGAGATTATGGCAGTGGGCACCAAGGCAAGCAAGGATAATATACAGTGTGTTACGGCTACTGTTACCAACAAAACTGCAAAGACTCTTATCGTAGATGTGAAGTTTACGGCTCAGTCTCAAACTAAAGATGAAAATGGTCAAATCCGTGTCTCAAGAGGTAGTCAGTCATATCCCGTGACATTGAGAAGTGGCGAGAGCAGGGCTATTGAGCATAAGTGTCATGTCTACAAGGACTTCTATTCGGAGGTAGAGGTTGAAGTATTGGACGATGCTGGTAATCACATGATTGGTGACGAGAATGTAGTTCTCTTGACTCGCAATGATGCCGATGATAGCTTTGTTATCTCTAATATCTATGCGGTAGGCGATGCGGCTAATGACGCTGATAAGCAGACTGTCATGGCTACGGTGACTAACAATACTATTGAGGCGGCAACTGTCACAATTCAGATTGCGGCAACATCTCAGCAGAGAAACGAGAGTGGTGATATCAGCGATGCGACCATCACGAATACGATCTCGGAGATAACCCTCGAGGGTGGTCAGAGCATTAATATCCCGTTGGAGTGTACTGTGTTGAATGGCTATACTACGCCGGTTGATGTTCGTGTCGAAGTAGATGGCGTGAAAAGGGCCGAGAAGACACGATATGTGGTATTGACACCTTTCTACGAGTAAATAATTAAAAATACAGGATATGTTAAGAAAAACTTTTTTACTACTAATCGCATCTCTCTTTGCTTTGAGTGTTAATACTCAAGCTCAGGAGAATGAGACATCATCTGTTGATGTTGAGGATGCGACATACGACGAGTCGCTCGATAACGCGTTTGTTGTCTCGGATCCTAAATGCCGTGTGGGCCTTGGCCCCAAGGTGGGTGCGAACTACTCATTGGGTCAGATCCATCAGAATGCAAATTTCAACGTTCAGAATGGATTTGGCTATCAGGCAGGTCTTGTTCTGAATGCGCACTTTGGCCGTCGTTCGATATCGAGCCGTGGTGGTACAGGCTGGTTTGGTCTTCAGGTTGAGGGCCTCTATTCAAAGAAGTCTGTGGTTATCAACGAAGCAAAGCACGATTTCCAGAGCTATGAGATTCCATTTATGTTGCAGCTCTACTTAGCTCCTCGCTTCTATATCGAGGCAGGCCCAACGTTTATGGGTTATTTCAAGTATAGCACCACTGCTAAGGAGCCTCAGGAGATGATTTTTACGCCTGGCAAGATTGATACATTCGATGTGATGCTCTCTGTTGGTCTTGGTTATAAGAGCAGAAGTGGCTTTATGTTGGGTGCTCGCTACAATATAGGACACCTTGAGCTTGCTGGCGACTTCCCTATCACCACGAGTACGGTTATGATCTCGATGGGCTGGGCTATTAATATGGTTAAGTAGATAGAATTACAATAAAAAATTAGTAAACAATGAGACGTTTTTTACTTTTAGCAATAGTTGCAGTTGCAACACTTTTCAACTCGTGTCAGAATGAGAATATTACTGTTAGACGAGCAATAGATTTGAAGATTAATCTTGAGACAATTATTGAGCCATTCACATACGAGGAGTTAGACGGTGAATTGAGTAAGCCTTATGCTGATTACGAGTTGCGTACACAAACGTTAATTTATGATATTGATGGCGACTTGGTTGAGTCATATACAGACTACTCTGATAGCTACAATGCTATTATTAAAAGATCATTATCTTTGGGTAATGGTACATATCGTATAGTTGTTATCAATGATGTGATTAATCGTACACCAGGTGATGAGTCGCACTATTGGGATATAAAGAATGTAAGTAACCTGAATAATTTAACACTTATCCCTTCTGATGAATATTGGGTTTCGCGAAGTGCTACACTTGGATTGGCATGTCAGGAGATTAATATCTCTGATAACCTCAATGGGGCTTTGGAGATCAATGTGGAGCCAGCTGGTGCTTTATTGTTATTCAATGTCAAGAATGCACATAAATACGATGATATCGACTATACTGTATTTAGAAGCTCAACGATAGGTAAATCAATATTGTTTGATAAATCTGGAGAAATAATATATCAAAAAGAGGTGGCAGACGCTGGTCGTACCAATGCACTAAGTCTAATTCCCCCAGGTTCAGAGGGTAAAATTGTGTATGGTTATCTGTTTTTAATGCCTATCGGCGAAACTGATATTGATTTTCGAGCCATTTCAACTAGTGGCGAAGTGTTATATGATAGCGAAGTGTTGCGTGTAAACCTTAAGAAGGGTGATGAGTGGCGCTTTGCGTTAGATTATCGTGATGAAACAACGGGTGAGACAACACTTCGTTGCGAGTTGATGAATGGCGATGATAATACCCGTGGTACATTGCCTGCAATAGATAGCGATAACATTGTTGAGATGGGTAACACCTTCCAGGAGCTTGGTCCAAAGGAGTATAGAGTGTTGGATCTAATCTAACCTTTTGATGATGCGTGTGTCCATCGTCATATGTGCGGCGTCTCTACTACTTTGTGGTTGCTCACCCGACGACATAGAGTCGGGTGGGTCAACCGTGGTGGTAGAGTACACATATACGGATGAGAATAGGTGGATTTATGAGACCATGAGTCGCAACTACTTCTGGCGCGAGGATCTACCGGACTCACTATCATGTGACTACAATCTACACCCACGTCTGTTCTTTGAATCGTTACTATCCAGAGAGGATAGATTCTCCTATTCGTCAGAAAATGGTAGCTTTTCTCGTGCGACAGAAGATATGCCATGCGAGGGCTTCGCATATCAGCGCTACGTCGATGCCGAGGGCGATACCTACTACCAGGTCTTGTATGTTACCTCGGACGAGTTGCGCAAGCAGGGTCTGCGCCGTGGCGACTTCTTGACTCGTATGGGTGCCGACGAGCATGGAGCACTGTTTCGCAGGGTGCGTTTTAATAATGGTGTTGCCAGCGATGATGGCCTAACGATACGTTGCGATAATAGGAGTCGTGCGACATCAGATAATAGTGTCTTGTTGGATACGATATACCATATCGAGGGCAGGAAGATAGGTTATCTGTGTTACTTAAGCTATGACGAGGTGCATGAACTTACCGATGCGCTGGTTGGCTTCAAGGAGAATAACATCGATCACTTAATACTCGACCTGAGGTATAATTCGGGAGGATATGTTAATACATGCAACTACCTATGTTCGAGGATAGCCCCAGAAAAGGCGCAAGGAGAGATATTTCAGATCCATGAGTATAACGATATCATCGCGCTGGAGAACTACCGTGAGACGGGCGACAGCTTAACATATACATATTTTAGTCCTCTACCTGATCCCGATGGCAACTTCTTGGGAACTCCAGTATTTGGGTTGAATATGCCCCGATTGTATGTTATCACCTCTCGTCGTACTGCTTCAGCGAGCGAGGCTACCATAATGTGCTTAAGACCATATATGCCTGTGCATGTCATTGGTGAGCGCACTGTGGGCAAGGGGCTTGGAATGACCACATACTCAACCTCGCGATGTAGAGTGAATATTGCGCCAATCACATTCAGATACTATAATGCCGATGGCGTGAGTGTCCCAGACGTTGGTATTATTCCCGATCGCTACTGCCCCGATGGATACGAGACGCTGAGACGCGATATAGGTGATATACGAGAGCCCCTATTATTGACAACGCTTAAATATATGGGGGTATGTGTTGATGTAGAAGATGTAGACGAGGAGGTGGTGACTCGTAGTGGAAATATCCCATATTTGACTCCTTTGGGGGAGCCATCATTTGTTATAGAACATAAACTTAAATACACATATTAGTATGAGAAGAAAACTTATTTACCTTGTTGCACTGCTTGTTGGCGCTGTTACTTCTGCCAATGCGCAGTCTGTTCAAACATTGGTGTTGAGCAATGGCTCGGAGTTGGATGGCTACATCTCGGCTCAGCGCCCAGGTGTCGACCTCACCTTTAGCTCAAACCGCGCACTCATGTATCTCAACCCCGCAGAGGTGAAGAGCATCGTTGACCATGAGGTAGGCATTGCTGATCTCAGCGATGAGTGGAAGGCATGGGCGGAGGCAGAGGATGCCTACATCGGTATTGGCGACAACCGAGTATTTGTTTTGAGCGATATCATCATGAAAGATGGCAGCCCTATCAGTGGTGTGCGAGTACTCGAGAGAGGTGGCCGTGTGAAGTATCTGGAGTATAAATCTAATAAGCATCTGCTCAAGTGGGATCAGATATCACTTATTAAGAGCGTTAAGCGTACTCGTTCACAGCTTACAGGTATCGACCGTGTATATAAGCTCGCCAATGGTAGCGAGTTCGCTGGTCAGTATGCCGAGGAGGTACCAGGCAAGACCGTATGTCTATATAACAACAACGGTTTTGTTGAGGTTATTCCTATGGATAAGGTGGTTAAGGAAATGCGAGTGAAGGTTAACCCTCATCAGTCGCTCTTCGAGCAGAGTGAGTATCTCGATATCGTGGAGATGAAAGATGGCTCTAAACATACTGGTATTGTCATTGAGCGTAATTTTACCGAGGACGCCGTATCGAGCTATCTCCTTATTCAGATCGACAACGGCTCTATTATCAGCCTTAAGTTAAACCAGGTTGTTGAGTACCGCAAGGCGCAGAATATGGAGTTTAAGCCTCTCTATGATGTCTTGCTTCGCGAGGGCGAGTTCATGGTAAACCGCACCGAGGTCAAGGCACAGACAGCGACGATTGATGATGATATGGTCTTTGTAGATGAGACCCAGTGTGGTGTAGATGTAGCGTACATGGCACCATTCGTTGAGATCTCTGTGGAGTCATGCTTCGCAAAGGAGGAGGATTATCACAACATCAAACTCATCAAGATGAGAAAGTATCGTGATGATAAGCAGAGTATCCTCCATGGCTTTGCAAAGTCGAATCTCGAAAAGTACAGCCTCCATCCATTGAGTGTTATTACAAGCTGCAATAATACTACAAAGATGACCTATAACGTATACGAGCCAGGTTTGTACGCCATTTATAATGTCGCTACAAATGAGACCTATCTGTTCAATGTGAAGTAGTGCATATCGAGCATAAATAACATCATTTTATACAGACCGTGGGGATGGCTAAAACAGATTAGTCATCCCCACTCTTTTGTGCTGCTTGGTGAGATATATATCACTCGAAGTCAACGCGCGTCTTCATGCCACGACGACACTTAACCTCTGCCTTGCGGCCATCTGGTGTGCATATCACAACGCGCTGGTTGCTACCACTCACCACCCACGCCTCGACAACGCGACCATCGCGCCAGCGGCATGACACCTCGATGTTGCCACGCGCCTTAAGACCGCGGAACTCGCCCGATGACCATGCCGTGGGAAGAGCTGGCAGTAGCGTTATTCGTCCATCGTGGCTCTGCAGTAGCATCTCCATGATGCCCGCCGAGCCTCCAAAGTTGCCATCAATCTGGAATGGCGGGTGAGAGCAGAAGAGGTTGGGGTATGTGCCACCATGGTGGGCGCCATCTACAATGGCGGGCTCGAGGAGTGCCCCGAGGAGTCTATGGGCCCTATCCCCATCACCAAGGCGTGCCCAGAAGCATATCTTCCATGCGCGTGACCACCCCGTGCCAGCGTCGCCACGAACATCAAGGGTGCGACGCGCTGCCGCCATAAGCTCTGGGGTATGACGTGTTATCTGCGTGCCTGGGTATAGGCCGAAGAGGTGTGACACATGTCTATGTTGCGGCTCTACCTCCATATACTCCTCCATCCACTCCATAATCCTACCATCCGTGGCTATGCGGTTAGGTGCGAGACGCTCGATAGTAGCCTCGAGATTGCGGCTATACTCATCGTCATAGCCGAGTATCTTGGCAGCCGTAATGACAGCCTTAAATAGCTCGCGAGCTATCTGGTTGTCCATCGTCGAGCCGAGGCATACATGGGTGACGATACCGCGTGCAGCATCCTCTTTGTTAAGATAGAAGCCATTCTCGGGTGATGTGGTGGGCGCTGTGACGAGATAGTCCGTATCGGGGTACTCCACAAGTATAGAGTTCAGAAACGTGGCGGCACCTCGCATAATAGGGTATGCCCTCGCAAGGTACTCCTTGTCGAGCGTATATAGATAGTGTTCCCAGAGGTGTAGGGCGAGCCATGCTCCGCATGTGTTTGTGGCGCCCCATGATGGGTCCTCCGACGGCGCTGTGAAGCCCCATGCGTTAGCTAATACATGAGCGCACCAACCATCGGCATTGTAGAAGTGATGTGCCGTGTGCTCGCCCAATATGGATAGTCGCTCTGCATATCGCGTTAGTGGGTCTATAAGTTCGGTGAGGTTGCCCACCTCCAATGGCCAGTGGTTCATCTGTTGGTTGATATTTAGGTGCATATCGCCATTCCACGGACACCATGTCGTGTTTGCCCATATACCCTGGAGGTTAGGTGGTAGCACGGCGTTGTGTGCCGAGGCGATTAGTAGGTAGCGCCCGTATTGAGCATAGAGTGCAGCGAGTGCCGCATCATCGCTACCAGCAGCATAGCGCTGAAGACGTTCGTCAGTAGTAATATCCGAGGGTTGCTCTCCTATGTTGATGACGACTCTGTCGAATAGCTCGCGGTGCGCTTCGATATGCCTGCGACGTAACCTGTCATAACTCTTATGAGTCGCCAGCGCCCTCTCCACACGCTCGCGATAATCTGCCTCTGCGTAGCTTGTGGCTGCGGCAATAAGTATGGTTGTCTCGCGGCTATTGTTGATGGTTAGAGTGTCGTCCGACGCCTCTACGGTGCCATCCCCTATGATGCGAATGCGACCGTAGAATGATACTCCATCGGCATCGCCACCACTCGGTAGGGTGCCACTTATCGAGAGGGTATTACCCGCAGCTTCAACATTCATGCCCATGGGGTGGGATAGGGTGATACGATAGCTTGTTGCACTATCGGCGCTGAGACGAATTGCGGAGATGTTGTCGGCCATGGAGCAGAAATACTCGCGCCTATACTTTCGGCCATTAGCATGGTAGCTGGTGCGTGCTATGGCCTCCGAGAGGTTTAGCTCACGGTGGTAATCCTCAATCAAGAGCTCCTCGACGCCTATGTGGTCGATATGCAGGTCGGCAAACATCGAGTAACTGCCATACTCGGGTGATGATGAGCCACCGCCCGAGCATGTGAAGTGCCTGTACATCAATAGCTCTGCACTGCGGTTGTCACCACGGCGGAGGGCTTCGCGTATTTCGGGTAGATATTTAGCCGCCTCGCTGTTATCGGTGTGTTGCACACCTCCTGCCCACATAGTACCCTCGTTGAGTATAATGTGGTCTGTAGCTACGCCTCCCGACATCATCATGCCCATGCGGCCGTTGCCCAGAGGTAGGTACTCCTCCCATATTGTTGCCGCCTTGTCGTACCATAGCCGAAGATTGGCATTTGGTGATTGCGCCCATGAACTGCTAATGTTTATAAGAAGTAGCAGTAGGATAACTCTTTTTATGGCATGTGTTCTCATCTCTATGGTGGTGTTTGTACTCTTCTACAAAGTTACATATTTTTTTGTAAATATATTTTCACTTTTCTGTTCAATTAGTAGTGAGGAGTGGGAGGGCGCTATGCTTTATTGGGCGCAGGCGATGCCTGCTTGTTCGGGCGCTTCGCTTGATAAATGTCAATGAGCTTTAGCTCCTGCCCGACTAAAGGGACTTTGCTCCCGCCCTTGGTCGAGCGCGGACGGAACGAGAAGAGAGGGGGAAATTTGGCGCTCTCTGAGAGCTCCATGTTCTCTCTGTTATCTCTCTGTTGTCGCTGTTGTCATTTTTATCGGGTGCAAAAAAATGCGCTCGACCGAAGCCGAGCGCATTTTTTAGATACAAGTGTACAATATATTACTTTGCTACATAAGGATAAGCAGCCTTAGTTGCCTCGTCAGTATTCTCTGTAACGAATGTTGCAATACCACCATTTGTATTGAACATACCACCTGTTACATTGATAGTACCACCATAATAGTACTCAAAAATTCTGTTAACAGAGCCTGAAGTCCAAAGACTTATAAACTTACCACCGTTGATCTGGATGTCGCAACCAGCTGCAGCACCGCAGAAGAAGCAACCACCAGCAGAAGAGTTTGCCGCGCCATAGAACTCGCCATCATTGATAGTAATAGGCGCTGAAACATAAGCAAAGTGGCGTGTAATACCCTTCTCAACAACATTCTCAAACTTACCACCATTGATAGTTACTGTTGAGCCAACATTGATCATACCGTTGTTTGACTTGAACGTACCACCATTTACAACCAACTCACCACCCTCACGGCAATCAAGACTATAACGATATGTTGAAGGGCTATCAGCAGCAGTACCTGTAGATGTGTACTCACCGCTCTCAATAATAGCCTTACCGCCAATAGCACGCACTGTTGACTCATAAGCCACAACCTTACCATTCTTGATTGTAAGCTCTGCGCCACTCTTAACCTCAAATGCGCTGAATAGTGGAGCAGTTACAGTCTTACCATTAAGGTCAAGAACAACCTTCTTACCCTCGATAACAACAGACTCCAAAAGTGTAATATCAGCAGCCAATGTAACCTCGCCACCCTTAGCGATAGCAGCCTCAAAGTCTGCAAGAGCCTGTGACTTACCAACAGTCCAAATACCGTTCTCCTCTACACCCATGTATCCAGCGACTACATAGTTTGCAGGGGTTGAGTTGAAGTTACCGCCCTTGATGTTAATCTGAGCGTCGTCTGGCTCAACACCAGGGCCCGAACCCCAACAATCGTAACCACCCTTGAATGTACCGCCAGTTACATTTAGAATAGACTTGCACGCCCAACCTGACTCATAACGATTGTTCTGCGATACTAATACTGCATTATTACCAGTAGCAAAAGTACCATCATTATTGGCGATCCACTCACCACCAGAAACATTGATAGTAGCACCTGTGCTCATAACGATAATACCGCACTTAGCACTCTTACCATAACCACCATAAATGTTCATGGTAGCGTTATAGCTTGCACCAAGAATGCCTCCTACATTGCTGCCTGTACCATTCTGATAAATATTTACATTATCATAGATATTAACAACTGTGTTATTACCTACAGCCTCGATACCAACATAGTTATTCTTACCAGTGATTACTGTGCCAGCATTAACATTAAGCTCTGAGCCACCGCGAATCTTCGCAACAGCACCATTTGGGTTGTTACCAACAAGGTTTATATTCTCAAAGTTAATGGTTATCTTCTGTTTGTTTGAAGAAGCAGTAGCAAAAGCGCAGTAAGCTGTTGTGCCAGCATCAAGAGTACCATTCTTCAATGTAATGGTATTAGCCTTAGAACCATCATTTTTAATCCATATCAAATAATCATCGAG
Organism: Alistipes sp.; assembly: GCA_017503575.1. Taxonomy (GTDB): domain Bacteria; phylum Bacteroidota; class Bacteroidia; order Bacteroidales; family Rikenellaceae; genus Alistipes. The sequence goes on from JAFVSV010000018.1 coordinate 34,394, forward strand.
AGCACCATCCTGACGGATAGTCTTGCTGTTAAGATCAATAGTAAAGCTCTTGTCGCCGCTATAGCCTAAACCATCCTTCCAACCACCGTTGTCGTAATAGTTATTCTCGGTAAATACCTCATCTGCAACAAGGGTGATAGTCCCACCATCATTAACTGCAGCTACAGCCTCAGCCAAAGATGTATAACCTACCTCGCCAATCTTAGCAACAACTGGCTTGCGCACAACAGTCCAAACACCATTCTCCTCAACAACTTTGTAGCCATCTGCGATAGAGATAAGATCGCTTGCGTACAATCCAGATATGCGAGGATCAGCAGAGAATACACCACCAGAGATTGTAGCTGATGGATTTCTTGATGCATCGCCCAAGTTGTTTGTCATGTCGATTATAGCCTTTACTGCGTTGAAAGTACCACCCTGAATCTGAATGTTAGCACCTGTATCAGCAAGAAGCAAACCACGAGCATAAGTAGCAAGAGTATTCTCACCGAAGTTGTCATTTGAGAATGTACCACCCTTGATGATAAGTGTACCACCAGAGTTTAGAACACCGGCACACCAAGGGCCGTGTGATGTACCCTGATTGTTAGCCTCCTCTGCTGTAATGCACTCAGTTGAGTAAGTGCCGCTATTAACAGTCACTGTACCGCCACCATTTACAGAGATAGCCATAGAGTTATAAGGAGCAGTGTACATACCCTTCTGCTCAACCTTAACATTGGTCAACTCGATGATACCACCAGCAGCCTCAATACCACCACCATACTGTGAGTAAATCTCAGTATCATTAATAGTAACAGTAGTACCAGACAAAGCCTTTACATTTAGGCCATTACCACGATAGTTATATAGTTTTACACCCTCCAAAGTTACATTTGCAGTACCCTCTGTACGAAGTGTACCATAAGCACCAGAAGAGTAGTTGCCCGCTGCTACCATAGTACCATTCTTGATGGTTACTACAGATGAGCCGTTAACCTTGAAGTTACGATTATTGGTACTTGCACCATTAGAAACTGTAAATGTATTGCCATTCAAGTCAATAGTGATATTCTTATCTGTAATAATAACACCATCCTCCTGCTCTACATCTGCAATAAATAGAACTGTATCGCCATTCTGTGCTGCTTCAACAGCCTTAGCCAAAGATGTGTAACATACCTCGCCAATCTTAGCAACATCGCTCACAACAGTCCAAACACCATTCTCCTCAACAACGTTGTAGCCCTCAGGAACGTTGCCAGTCAAAACCTCACCATTAACAGCTGAAGCAGCGATAGAAACGCTTACAGGCCACTCTGTAGAACCCGCGCAAACATAGAGGTAAACATCGCCATTAAGAGTTGCACCCTCGTTTACAACCAATGTACCAGTGTTAGCATTTGCGTTTGGATCCTGCATCCAGATAGACTTGTTATTACCCTCGACAACTGCGCCAGCGTTTACAGTAAGGCTGTTGTTTGCCTCAACACCATTGAGGAACTGACGAATTGCACGGTAAGTAGACTTAACAATTGCTCCCTCGTTGATAGTTGCTACTGCAGATGTACCCTTACCATTTGTAAGGTTGTCGATACCGTAAGCCATATCAGTACCACCGAGGTGCTCAAGAGTTACACCCTTAACGGTAAGTGTACCACCAACGGTGTTGGCGATAACTGCCGAGTAGTTATTCCAACCGCGGTTGTTAGTAGCCTCAACAGTGATCTTACCCTCACCCTCGATAGTAAGGGTACCCTGATTCTTGATAAGCTCGAAGTTTTTATTAGTAGATGTATCAACGATGCTCAATACAACACCCTCATTGATTGTAAGTTTCAACACCTTGCCTTGTGCAAGTGCGAGTGGCTGCTCAAGTGCTATGTTTGCGCCCAAAGTGTACTCACCACCATCAGCAAATGCCTGAACAAGACCTGCGTAGTAGTTGGTTACATCACCTTCAACAACGTTGTCGTTGATGTTATTGCCAGTGATGATAACATTACCACTGTTGTTATCGACAGCACCCTCCTCGAGGATACCGCCCTTAATCTCAACATCACCACCGTTGTTCTCGATAGCACCCTCATCGATGTTACCGCCCTCGATAGTTACGTTACCCTTGTTCTCGATACCAGCATCGTTGCCAGTCTCGATCTTACCTTCCTGATTCTCAGACTCATCCTTAATGATAAGAGTGTTGTTCTCAGGAACCTCTACCTTAGCACCATCCTCAAATGTGATAGTGAAGCCGTTAAGGTTGATAGTAGTAGTCTTGCCAGCAGTAGAACGTGTCTTAGATGCCTCATAAGCAGCGAAGTCGCCAGAAGACAAGTTGATATCACTACCAAGAACGAAATTTCCACCATTCTCGAGTGCACGAAGGAGCTCAACACCAGATGTGATGACATTAACATCGTAGTCAGGATCGGTGTTATTGCCATTGTTGTCGATATTCTCAAAACCGTCCACAACAGTAACAGTGAAGCCCTTGCCGTCAGTTAGGATATTACCCTTGATGGTGGTCAAGTAGTTAGCTTTAACATTGATATCGGTCTGGAAAGAGTTGGACTTGATAAGATTATTCTTAGCCTCATCCTCGTAAACGTTGAAGTTGAACTTTACAACGTCGTTCTCGGCAAAGAAGTAGTCAGTGAAG